>JACDQN010000549.1 GCA_015657575.1 Sphingopyxis sp. | reverse complement strand
CTTGCCGTTCCATCACCGGCTTCGAGGCAAGCGCGCCGAGGTTACCGAGACCGAGGATCGCGGTGCCGTTCGAGATGACGGCGACCAGATTGCCCTTGGCGGTATAGTCATAGGCTTTCGAAGGATCTTCGGCGATCGCGTTCACCGGCACCGCGACGCCGGGTGAATAGGCGAGGCTGAGGTCGCGCTGCGTCGCCATCGGTTTCGACGCGATGATCTCGATTTTCCCGGGCCGGCCATATTCATGGTAAAGCAGGGCCTCGCGGTCCGAAAACTGCACCTTGCTGCCGCTGTCCATAATGATCCCCTTTATTGATTCCAGACCGCGCGCCCAGTTCCCAATCCCCTAGCGTCACTCGGGCCGATTGTAACCCCGCGATGTTGCAGAGGCGGGCGGCGGTAAGAGGCGGGGGTGACGAGAGCCCGGACGCGGCCCGGCATTCATTTCCTCGTCACCCCGACTTGATCGGGGGTCCCGCTCCATTGGGAGGCGCGCCGACGTTTTCAAAAGCGGGATCCCGGATCAAATCCGGATGACGAAAGAGAAAAGAGCGGATCGCAGCACCCCCCAACCTCAACATTCGCGACCCGCGCCTTGCCTTGCTGCCCCCAATCACTAAGCAGGGTCCGATGTCCGCCACCGCCCGCACCGCCGCCAACAGCAACGCCGTCCCTGCGCAGGCCGGGGCCGCCGCCACCCCGATGATGGCGCAATATTGGTCGCTGAAAGCCAACGCCGGCGATTGCCTGCTTTTCTACCGGATGGGCGACTTCTTTGAACTGTTCTTCGACGACGCAAAGGCGGCGGCCTCGACGCTCGATATCGCGCTCACCTCGCGCGGCGAGCATGGCGGCGAGCCGGTGCCGATGTGCGGCGTGCCCGTCCATTCGGCCGAATCCTATCTCGCGCGCCTGATCAAGGCGGGACACCGCGTCGCGATCGCCGAACAGGTCGAAACGCCTGCCGAGGCCAAGGCGCGCGGGGGCTCGAAAGCACTCGTCGCGCGCGCGATCGTCCGCTTCGTCACCGCCGGGACGCTGACCGAAGAGGCGCTGCTCGAAGGACGCAGCGCGAACCGCCTCGCCGCGCTGGCGCAGATCGGCAGCGAGGGCGACGTCGCGATCGCCGCCGCCGATATCTCGACCGGGCGCTTCGAGGTCGTCGCGGTGCGCCCCGAGCAGGTCGACGCCGAACTCGCGCGGCTTGCGCCGTCGGAGCTTCTGGTCAGTGAAAACGCCGACGACGTTCCTGAATGGGTCGCGCGTCAGCTTGTGCGCCGTCCGCCGTCCGATTTTTCGAGCACCGCTGCGCAAAAGCGCCTCGAAAGCTTCTTCGCCGTTCAGACGCTCGACGGCTTCGGGCAGTTCTCGCGCGGCGAACTTGCGGCGATGGGCGCGCTCGTCGCCTATCTCGACCATGTCGCGACCGGCCAGCCGATCTTCCTCCAGCCGCCGCTCCGGCATCAGGCGTCGGGGCGGATGGCGATCGACGCCGCGACGCGCGAGAGCCTCGAACTTGTCCGCACGATGGCGGGCGCCCGCGACGGCAGCCTGCTTGGCACGATCGACCGCACCGTCACCGCTGCGGGCGCGCGCCTGCTGGCCGACGATCTCGCGAGCCCCCTCACCGACAAGGCGGCGATCCTCGACCGCCTCGACCTCGTCGATGGTCTCGCGCGCGATGCGCTATGGCGCGGCGACCTCCGCGCGGCGCTCCGCGCGCTGCCCGACGCCGGACGCGCGCTCGGCCGCCTCGTCGCGGGGCGCGGCGGCCCGCGCGACCTCGCCCAGCTGCGCGATGCGCTCGGCGGCGCGCGACTCTTGCGCGAAGCCCTCGCCCGCCGCCCCGATCTGCCGCCCTTGCTCGCGCGCCTGCTCCCCGGCCTCGACGGTCATGGCGCGCTCGTCGACGAACTGACGCGCGCGCTGATCGAAACCCCGCCGGTCGATGCCGCGCAGGGCGGCTATGTCGCCGAGGGATACGATCATGCGCTCGACGCGCTGCGCGAAACCGCGCGCGACGGGCGCAAGGCGATTGCCGCGCTCGAGGCACAATACCGCGACCGCACCGGCATCGCGTCGCTCAAGATCCGCCACAATGGCGTGCTCGGCTATCATGTCGAGGTGCCCGCGAAGCACGCCGACGCGCTGATGGCGCCCGAATCGGGCTTCACCCACCGCCAGACGCTCGCGGGCGTCGTGCGCTTCAACTCGTCCGACCTGCACGAGGCCGCGAGCCGCGTGACGCAGGCGGGCGTCCACGCGATCGCCGCAGAGGCCGCGCATCTCGAGGCGTTGACCGAGGCCGCGGTGTCGCGCCGCGAAGCGATCGCCGCGAGCTGCGACGTCCTCGCGCGCATCGACGTCGCCGCCGCGCTCGCCGACCATGCGATGAGCCACAATTGGTGCCGTCCCGACCTTGCGGACGAGCCTTGCCTCGACGTCACCGGGGGGCGTCATCCGGTCGTCGAGGCGGCGCTCGCGAAATCGGGCGAGCGCTTCGTGCCCAACGACGTCTCGCTGTCGGAAACCGACCGGCTGTGGCTCGTCACCGGCCCGAACATGGGCGGTAAATCGACCTTCCTCCGCCAGAATGCATTGATCGTCGTGCTCGCCCAGGCGGGCGGCTTCGTCCCCGCCTCGGCGCGAAGCTCGGCCTCGT
>JACDQN010000548.1 GCA_015657575.1 Sphingopyxis sp. | reverse complement strand
TTCGATGGGGCGGGCGTCGAAGATGCGCTCGTCGAATCCCTCGAACCGGCCGCAGAGGATGATCGCGCCCGGACCCGCCGAAAGCTGGCGGACGCGCGCCTGCGTGATCGGCGCCCCGCGCGGGTCATGGCGAGGATCGGCAGGCCCGGATGCGCCGCGACTACATGGTCAATCGCCGCCGCCAGAACATCGGCCTTCAGCACCATCCCCGCGCCGCCGCCCGCGGGCGTATCGTCGACGGTGCGGTGCTTGTCGGTCGCAAAGGCACGGATCTGCACGGGCGCGCAGGACCACGTCCCGTTTTCGAGCGCGCGCCCGGCCATGCTGTGCCCCAGCGGGCCGGGGAATATGTCGGGATAGAGAGTCAGCGGGATGGCGGCGAAGGTCATGGCAGTGTCCAATTCTCGACCTTCAATCCCGGCACGTCCGTGAAATCGGCTTCATTTGCGGTGACCAGGGCGATGCCTTGGGATAGCGCATGGGCCGCAATCAAACGGTCGTAGCTGCCCCGCTTGAACGGCAACGCCGCATAGGCCTGCGCAGCCTTATAGTCGAAATCGAGCACCCGAACCTCTTGTACGAAGGCTCGCAGCTGATTGAAGGCGGGCGCCTTGCCGCGCGTCGAGCCATGCGCGACCTCTGCATAGGCGATGGCCGAGGTGACTAGGTCACCTTCGTCGCACTCCCCCGCGCGCGACACCAACCGGGCGTCGAGGTTCATCACGAGCGCGATGATGGCATTGCTATCGAGCAGATATTTCACGCGCCATCATTCCCATCTTCCTTGCCTGCCAGCAGGGCGCGGTCCTCGAACAGCCTGTCTTCAGGCGCGATCAGTTGCAGTCCAGTGGCCGACCCCGCCACCTTGGCGATGTTGAATTTGCGCTTGGGTTGATCCGCGGGTTCGTAGGAAAGAAATTGCCCATCCTCGACAATCAACTCCATTTCTGTGCCGGCCACCAATCTGGTGCCTGCGGGGATTCGCACGGCCAACGAATTTCCCGATTTGAAGACTTTGACCTTGTGCCGCGTTTTTTCGGAAGGCTTCAACCATGGCGCGGAGCCAAACACTCTATTCAAGGCGAACTGACGCCTCTCTTCGCTCACTTCATTGCGCTTCGTCATAGCATACTCCTGTATATACATAATGTATATACAGGCCCTGCCTAGGTCAAGCCGGCGGCTCCCACAGCGCGTCGGGCAGGATGTGACGATCCTTGCCGATCTCGGCATGCAGCCATTCGCGGAAACGTTCGATCTTGCGTACCCCGACGCGGTTGTCGCGGTGGACGAGCCACATGCCCGACGACGCCGACACGTAAAGCGTATCGAAAGGCTGGACCATCCGGCCGCTCGCAAGTTCGGACTGCCAATAGAGCGGCGTCATCATCGCGACGCCGAACCCCGCCTGCACCGCGCTCGCTTCCTGCAGCTGGCTGTCGAGCTCGATCCCGCGCCGCGACGGCACCGGCGGCGTTTCGACGCCTGCCAGCGCAAACCAGTCGGCCCACCAGCTGTCGTTGGGCGCGAGCCGCTGGACGCGCAGCAGGTCGGCGGGCTCGCGGATATCATGCTCGGCGATAAAGGCCGGCGAGGCGATCGGTGCGAGATATTGGCGCATCAGGAAATCGCTGCGCAGCCCCGGCCACACGCCCTTGCCGATGCGGATCGCGACATCGACGTTCGAGGCGTCGAAATCGACCAGCTCGTTGCTCATCGCCATGCGCACCGCGAGTTCGGGATATTGGAGCTGGAAGCTGCCGATACGCGCGCTGAGCCAGGTGCCGCCGAAACTGGTCGCGGCATTGATCGTCAGCACATCCATTTCGTCGCTGCCGAGCGCGGCGAAAGCGTCGCCCATGGTGGCGAAGGCATTGCTGATCGCGGGAAGCAGCCGCTGCCCTGTTTCGGAGAGGCGTACGCGCCCTTTTTCGCGCACGAAGAGCGCGCGGCCGAGCCGGTCTTCCAATTGACGGATTTGATAGCTGACCGCCGCCTGCGTCAGCCCCAGCTCTTCGGCGGCGCGCGAGAAATTCTCCAAACGCCCGGCCGCTTCAAAGGTGCGGATCGCGGCAAGAGGCGGCAGGCGGGACATGCCACCTTATAAGTCCAGCTTATATCATGGTCCACGCCTTTTGTTAGCGGCGCGGGGCAAAAGGGGGCATTCAGGCTGCACCGAAGCGAAAGGAGATGAGCGATGAAAGACGAGCAGTTCATGCGCGTTTGGAATGACGGTCATGATCATTTCAACGCCGATATCACCCGCGCCATCACGTGGCTGGCCGAACCCTTCCGCCGTATGGGCGAATATATGGGTCCAGCGAGCGCGCCGGGCGAGGATAGTGTCTTTACCCGCGCCGCCGCGCGCTGCGGCATCAACGTGCGCGCCGCGCGATAATTCCCTGCCCCCTCTCAAAAGGTCCAGGGCAAAACGGGGTGGAGCCGCCCCCTTGCAAGCTCCACCCCGTTTATTTTTCCGGCAGCACGACCCTAAAACGCAGCGCCTGAACCGTCGCCGGCGTCGTTGGCGCGAGCAACAGCAGCCCGTCGAGCTTGCCCTTGTCGCAATTGAGCCGGAAGGCGGTCGACATCGCGCCCATCGGCGCGAGCGGTTCGTCGGACGGGCAGGCGCCGACCTCTGCCTTCAGCTTCGCCAGTTCGGCTGTCCAATTCTCGGCCGAACGATACATCAGGAAATTCATCGCGAGCCGTCCCTGCAGCGGGCCGAGATCGCCCGCGGCATAGGCCGCCTTGGCCGCCGCATAGGCCTCGGCCACCGCCGGCGAGACCGGTATGGCGGGCGCCTCGAGCAGCCCCGCCTTGTCCATCGCCACCGCCGTGTCCCAGGCGGGCGCCGACGGCCCGGCATAGGTGCGGTTCGCGAACGCGAAGATGCCGACGCCATAGTCGGGCATCAGCATCACATGGCTGCCATAGCCCGGATAGCCGCCGCCGTGCGCAAGCGTCAGCCCAAGCTCGCAGTCCTGCGCGACGCGCCAGCCCATGCCATAGGCGGCCGCCTGTTTGCAGGTCGTGGCGCCGCTGGCGCCGATACGGTTCATGACCGAGACGAAGTTCAGCCCTTGCGACACCTCGCGGACGGTCGATCGCCGGATCGGGCCCGTATCGGGGTCGTCGCGCGCGGGCCAGGCGGAGAGCAGGAAGGCGACCCATTTGGCGTAATCATTCGCACTGACCTGCAGCCCGCCCATCGCGTTGAACGCCCCGTCGATCATTTCGGGCTCGGGCGACCAGCGTTCATTTTCCCAGCGATAGCCGAGCGCATAGCGTGTTTTGGGCGCCTTGGTGACGTCGAAGCCGCTGCTCGTCATGCCGAGCGGCGTCAGGATCGTCTGCCGGACATAGTCGGTATAGGGCATACCCGACGCGTTGGTCACGATGCGGCCGAGCAGGGCATAGCCGAAGTTCGAATATTCATGACTGCTCTGCGGCCCCCGGCTGAACGGCACACCTGCCGCGATCATTTTGGTGAACGCGTCCTGTGATAGCACTTGCTGCCGATCGCCCCACGGATCGTCGGTGACGAAACCGGCGACATGCTGGAGCAGGTCGCGGATCCGGATGCGCGGGCTGTCCTTTGTCGGATAGCTCCAGCGCTTCATCTCGGGAATATGCTCCTCGGCGAGGTCGTCGAGGCGGAGCTTGCCGTCGTCGCGCAGCTTGAGGATCGCCAGCGCGGTAAAGGCCTTGGTCATCGAGGCGATGCGGAACAGGCTGTCGGCGGTGACCGGGCGCTTGTCCGAAATATTCTGGACCCCGACCCCCTTTACATAGGCCAGCCGCCCGTCCTTCACGACGCCATAGACGAGGCCGGGGACGTGCTGGTCGGCCTGATATCGGGCGAAGAGCGCGTCGATTTCGGGCGCGAGGCGATCGAGGCTTGCCGGCGCGCCTCCTGCGCGACTGCGGAAGCCGCGCCTACCAGCGCGAAAGCGAAAACAAGACCCGGTTTCCAATACATGAGGCCCTCCGACGAAATCGCCGGGAAGGCTAACAGCAGGCCGAGCGGGCGACAATCCGTGGAGCGACGACCTTCGAAAACCGGTCGCGGGGTGCGGAGTCGGCGGGAAACCCACCCAGCCATTGATCGTCACCCCGGACTTGATCCGGGGTCCCGCTGTCTTGCGAGGCCCGCCTGTGCCGCTCGAAATGCGGGGCCGGCCTACGGGTGCCCTGTAGCCCGCTTTCGCTGCGACGACGAAGAGAAAGGAGATGACGAAAGAAAGAAAGAGAGAGAGAGAGAGAGAGAGAGAGAGAGAGACGCCCTCTCATCACCCCAAAGCCAGCACCCTAGCCCCCCATCACGCCGTCCCGTGATACCACCACACGCCGTCCCGGTCCTCGCGCCGGATGCGTCCTTCGACCTCGAGCCGTTTCAGATGCGCCAGCGCCTCGCCGGTCGCCATGCCCAGCTGCTCCGGGCCGATCGGCCGGTTGAACAGCATCGGAAAGCTGTCGACCGCGCGCATCGGCGCCTTGGCGATCGCCTCCGCCAGATTGTAGAGCCGCATGCGATGCTCGTCGCGCAGCGCCATCAGGCGGACGTGCAGCCCCTTGAAAGGCTGACCATGCGCGGGGCAGGTGATCACGTCGGCCGGCACGGTGGCGATCAGCTTGTCGATCGAGGCGAGCCACTCGCCGAGCGGATCGGCGTCGGGTTCGGTGATGTTGACCGACACGTTCGAGCTGATCCGCGGCAGCACCTGATCGCCCGACACGAGCACGCCGTCCTGCTCGTTCCACAAACAGGCATGTTCGGGGCTATGCCCCGACCCGGTGACGACGCGCCACCGATGCGCCCCCATATCGAGCGTCTCGCCGTCCTGGATCCGCACATAGGAGCGCGGCAATGCAAAGATCATGCGCTGGAACATGTTCCAGCCGCGCCCCCGCTGCGTTTCGATCGCCTCGTCGTCCCAGCCCGCGGCGCGCGACTGGGCGAGCACCTCGTCGGGGGCGGTGTCGGACGAATCGGCGATGATCGCGCGCGCGGTCAGCATCTCGCCGCGCGTCATCCACAGCTTCACGCCCTGTTTCTTCGCGATCCACCCCGCCAGGCCGATATGGTCGGGGTGGAGGTGCGTACCGATCACGCGCGTGATGCGCGTGTCCTTGAGCGCGCCGGCATAGAGCGCCTTCCACGCGTCCGAACACATGGTCAGGCAGACGCCGGTATCGACGACCGCGACGGCGTCCCCGCCGCCATCGGCAAGGTCGTCGAGCAGCCAGCTGTTGATATGGCCGAGCGACCCCGGCATCGGAATGCGCGCCCAGCGGACGCCCGGCGCGATGCGGATCGTCTCGCCCGCGCCCGGCGCCGCGTCCCCCCACGGATAGGTCAGGCCCGCGTGGCTCGTCGCGGTGAAGCTGTCGTCCTGGGTCAGCGAGGCGTCCGGCGAACCGCTGGCCGCCGGGATATTGTCCTCGTCACTCCCCGACATGGGGTCAGGCCTCGCCGTCGGCCTGCGCTTCTTCGGCGGCGCGCGCTTCGGCCGCGGCGCTGCGTTCGGCGCGCAGTTCTTCGAGCAAAGCTTCGCGGTCGCCCTCGAAACGGCTGTCCTCGGGCGCCTTGATCCCCGCCTTCTTCGCCGCCTTGGCGACGAGCGCGTCGAGTTCGCGCTGCGAACAGAGGCCCAGCGTCACCGGGTCCTTGGGCACGATATTCGCGCTGTTCCAGTGGCTGCGGTCGCGAATCGCGCCGATCGTGTTGCGCGTGGTGCCGATCAGCTTGCCGATTGCGCCGTCGGACACTTCGGGGTGATTTTTCAGGATCCACGCGATGCCGTCGGGCTTGTCCTGGCGCTTGCTGACGGGCGTATAGCGCGGGCCGCGGGTGCGGCGGATCGTGTCCTGCGCCTGCACGCTCATCTTGAGCTTGTAGTTCGGGTCCTTCTGACCCTTTTCGATCTCGTCCATCGACAGTTCGTGCGCGCGGACGGGGTCGCGGCCGGTATATTTGGTCGCGGCGGTCTCGTCGGCGATCGCCTGCACCTCGAGGATGTGGATGCCGCAATATTCGGCGATCTGCGCGAAGGTGAGGCCGGTGTTGTCGACCAGCCAGGCGGCGGTCGCGTGCGGCATCAGCGGGGTGGCGTTGGCATTGGCCATGGCTGGGATTCTCCAAGCGGAAATAATAAGGGCCGCCCCTCGCGGGGCGGCCGTTCGGCGGCTGATGTAGACTTGTTTGCAAAAAGGGGCAAGTCCGGGGATTCGACGCGCCGGGGCGCCAGCGGACGCGCGCCTTGCGGGCGGCGGCGCTTCGGATATATCGGCGTTCCATGAGCGACGCCAAAATCTTCATCAGCGCGAACGAGCTGCTCGCCGACTCGCTGCGCCTCGGCATGCAGGTCATCGACAGCGGCTTCAAACCGACCCATCTCGTCGGCATCTGGCGCGGCGGCGCGCCCGTCGGCATCGCGGTGCAGGAACTGCTCGACTATCATGGCCACCACTGCGACCATATCGCGATCCGCACCTCCTCCTACAAAGGCATCCGACCAGCAGGACCCGCATGTGAAGGTCTT
>JACDQN010000547.1 GCA_015657575.1 Sphingopyxis sp. | reverse complement strand
CGTACGGCGTCGCCAAGGGCAAGCTGATCGAGCAGATCGCGCAGTCTGATCGCCGACAAGAAGCTGCCGATCCTGGAGGACGTCCGCGACGAGAGCGCCGAGGATCTGCGCATCATACTCGTCCCCAAGAGCCGCAACGTCGATCCCGAGGTGCTGAAGGAAAGCCTGTACCGGCTGACCGAACTCGAAAGCCGCTTCGCGCTCAACCTCAACGTCCTCGACGCGACGCGCACGCCGAAGGTGATGGGGTTGCACCAGCTGCTCACCGAATGGCTGCAACACCAGATCGTCGTCCTCGTCCGCCGCGCCGAGCACCGGATCGGCAAGATCGACGACCGGCTCGAACTGGTCGGCGGTTACCTGATCGCCTTTCTGAACCTCGACCGCGTGATCGAGATCATCCGCACCGAGGACGAGCCGAAGGCGGTGATGATCGCCGAATTCGAGCTGACCGACCGGCAAGCCGAAGCGATCCTCAACATGCGCCTGCGCAGCTTGCGCAAGCTCGAGGAAATGGAGCTGAAGCGCGAGCAGGCCGACCTGACCGCCGAGCGCGAGGAGCTTGCGAAGCTGATCGCGAGCAAGGATCGTCAGAAGACGCGGCTCAGGAAGGACCTCACGGCGCTTCGCACGGTCTATGGCCTCGACACGTTGCTCGGCGCGCGCCGCACGACGATCGCCGAGGCGGCGCCGGCGCGCGACATTCCCCTCGACGCGATGATCGAGAAGGAGCCGGTGACGGTGATCCTGTCGAAGCGCGGCTGGATCCGCGCCCAGCGCGGCCATGTCACCCCCGACCAATGGGGCGAGTTCAAGTTCAAGGAAGGCGACGAGCTGCTGTTCGCCGCGCATGCTCAGACGACCGACAAGCTGTTGGTTGCGGCGAGCGACGGGCGTTTCTTCACGATCGGCGCGGACAAGCTGCCCGGCGGGCGCGGTTTCGGCGAGCCGCTGCGGCTGATGGTCGACATCGATCCCGAGGCGCGCATCGTCGCGCTGATCCCGGCGAGCGCCGATGGGAGGCTGCTGCTCGCCTCGACCAGCGGCCACGGCTTCGTCGTCCAGATCGCCGAGGTGATCGCCGAGACGCGCAAGGGGCGCAACGTCGTCAATCTGAAGCCCAAGGCGCAGCTGTCGGTCGTTCGCCCGATCGCGCCCGCCGACGACAGCGTCGCGGTGGTCGGGGAAAACCGCAAGCTCGTCGTCTTTCCGCTTTCCGAAGTGCCGGTGATGGCGCGCGGCCAGGGCGTGATGCTGCAGAAATATCGCGACGGCGGCCTCTCCGATGCGACGAGCTTTGTCTTTGCCGAGGGGCTCAGCTGGGCGATGGGAGGCGGCACCGGGCGTATGCGCACCGAGACCGACCTGGGGCCCTGGCGCGTCGCGCGCAGCGCGTCGGGACGGATGCCGCCGACCGGATTCCCGAGGAACAATCGTTTCAACTGATCGCAATTTCTTGTTGCCGTAAATCCCTTCTTTACTCCCCTGACCTAGGCAACGGCCAATGGGGAAAGGTCGCACAAAACCCTCTGTTATGCCTATTGATCGAACCGGCGAAGACCGGCCCTTGCTGTTTGTCGGCTGGATCGACGCCCTGCCCGTTCCGGCCGCGCTGATCCGACCGATGGCGCGCGGCAATTTCCGGTTGCACGCGAGCAACGCCGCGTTCGACCGGCTGAAACTGTCCCCCGCCGGCGCCGACGCCCCCATCGAGATGCTCCGCGCGATCGAGCGTGCCGCGCAGCACCCGGCCGACAACCAGGAATTTTCCTGCCAGCTGGGCGAAGGCGTATCGGCACGCGACCTGCGCGGATCGATCGGCCCCTTGTCCGAGGATTGCGGCGACGATTCGCTGTTCCTGCTGACGCTGATCGACCGCACGCAGGAAATGATGACCGAGCGCAACTTGCGCCGCGAGCTGGTGTCGGACAGCCTGACCGGCCTGCCCAACCGCGCCGGTTTCGAAGAGCTGGTCGAACAGCGCGCCGCTTCGGAAAGCGGCTCCTCCGACCACGCCATCCTGCTGCTCGACCTCGCACGCTTTTCGCGCATCAACGAACATATCGGCCCGATGGCGGGCGACGAACTGATCATCACCGTCGCCCGGCGGCTGAAATCGAGCCTGCGCAGCGGCGACATCCTGGCGCGCACCGGCGGCGACGAATTTGCGATCTCGACGCGCATTGCGGGCGGCAAGGCCGACGTGCGCGAAATGGCGCGGCGCATCCGCGGCTGTTTCGACCATCCGTTCCGCATCGGCGAACTCAAGGTCAGCGTCGATTGCGCGCTAGGCTGCGCGATCCAGTCGCCCGTCGACCGCGAGGTTGCGGACCAGATCCGGCATGCGCAGATCGCGCTGAAGCGCGCCAAGCGCACCGACCGCATCGAAATCTATGAGCCCGAGGCGGCACGGCTTTCGGACAATCGGTTCGGCATGGAAACCGAGCTGCGCAATGCGATCGAGGAAGACCGGCTGCGGCTCGACTTCCAGCCTTTGATCGAGATGGCGTCGGGCCGCGTCGCGGGCTTCGAGGCGCTCGCTCGCTGGACCAACAGCGACGGCCAGTTGATTTCGCCCACCGAATTCATTCCGATCGCCGAGGATTCGGGGCTGATCGTTCCGCTCGGCCAATGGGCGATCGGCAAGGCGGCGGGCGTGCTCGCCGACTGGGACCGGCAGAATGAGGACAAACGGGTCGACTGCTATTTCTCGGTCAATGTCTCGGCGATCCAGCTGGCGCGCGACGATGTGGCGGCCGCGGTGCGCGGCGCGCTCGATACGCACAAGATCGGCGGCGAACGGCTGATGATCGAACTCACCGAAAGCGCGATCATCGGCGACCCCGACCTCGCCATGTCGGTGCTGAGCGAGCTCAAGACGCTCGACGCGCGGGTCGCGATGGACGATTTCGGAACCGGCTATTCGAACCTCGCCTATCTGCAGCGGCTGCCGATCGACGTGCTGAAGATCGACCGCAGCTTTGTCGAGCATATGGTCGACGACCGCGACAAGGTTGCGATCGTGCGCACGATCCAGAGCCTGGCCGAAGCGCTGGGGATGAAGACGACCGCCGAGGGGGTCGAAACCGCCGATCAGGCGCGCCTGTTGTCGGCGCTCGGCTGCGATTTCGGGCAGGGTTATCTGTTCGCGCGGCCGATGGATAGCGGCGCGGCGCTCGATTATTGGCGCCAGTCGCGCGTTCAGCCGATCTTCTGATCGACGAGTTGCGCTACAAGCTCGGCGACTCTGGCGGCGTCCGGGAAATCCTCCGCCACCCATTCGGCCTCGACCGCCTTCAGGATTGCGGCGACCTGGGCCCCGCCGCGACGCCGCGCGCAACGATATCGCCGCCCTTCAGCGGAAGCTGCGGCACGGCCCAGCCGGCAAGCGACGCAACCGCGGCCGTCGCCGTGGGCGGATCGCCGGCGAGCAGGTGGACGTCGCGCGCCGCCTCGATCCCGATCGCATGCGCGAGCTGACGGGCGGGGCGCGCCGTATCGCCGCGATGCGCCGCGAGCGCCGCGAGATGCTTGCGCTGGCGGGTCGAGAGCCGCAGGCGGCTCGCGACCTGTTCGGCGGTCGCGGGTTCTTGGGGGAGCAGCGCCGAGAGGCGGCGGAGCGGTGATGGATCGACCCCGGCTGCGGCTTCATTGGCGAGCAGCCGGTCGAGGATCGCGGCGAAATCGGGCGCAAGCTCGGGCAGGATCACTTCGAAAATTCCGTCGGCCGCCATCTGGGTTACGATGGCGCGCGGGTCGGCAATCGAGAGGATCTTGAGCAGTTCGTCGGCGATCCGCTCGCGCGACAGGCTTTTGAGCGAGTGGCGCGCGGCGATCACCGCGGCGTGGCTTTCTGCCTCCAGATCGCCCGCTCCGAAGCGCGCGGCGAAGCGATAGAAGCGCAGGATGCGCAGATGATCCTCGGCGATGCGCGTCGCGGCGTCGCCGATGAAGCGGACGCAGCCCGCCCGCAGATCCTCGATCCCGCCGAACCAGTCGTCGACTTCGCCGCTGTCGGGGTCGGCGTAGAGCGCGTTGATCGTGAAGTCGCGCCGCGCCGCATCATCGCGCCAGTCGCCCGCAAAGGCGATCATCGCGCGGCGGCCGTCGGTCTCGACATCGCGGCGCAGCGTGGTGATCTCGTGATGGTCGCCGCTGGCGATCGCGGTGACGGTGCCGTGCGCGATGCCGGTCGGGATGATCTTGATATCACACGCCTCGAGGCGCTTCGTCACCTCCTCGGGCAGCAGGGGCGTCGCGAGGTCGATATCGGTCACCGGCAGGCCGAGGAGCGTGTCGCGCACCGCGCCGCCGACGATCTTGACCTTGTCATTTCCGAGCGCGGCGACGATGCGGCGCAGCCCCGGCGCGCGTCGCCAGCCGGTATCGGGCAGCGCCGTCACCGGTGCCATCCCGCGGGCAGCCGCCGCGCCAAATTGATGATGATATCCGCCGTCACGCCCCAGATCCGCCGCCCCTGCCACATCATGTCATAATAGCGGCGCTCCTGCCCCTGCCAATGCGCGCTGTGGCGTTCGTAGTTGGCGGGGTCGAACAGATGGTCGAGCGGCACTTCGAACCACTCTTCGACCTCGTCGGGGTTGGGATCGAGCGGCAGGTCGGGCGGGATCACACCGAGCACGGGGGTGATGTGATAACCGCTGCCCGAGCGATAGGGCGTCGTCGTCCCCGCGATCGCCACGTCGCGGCGGTGGAGCCCGATCTCCTCCTCGGCCTCGCGAAGCGCCGCGTCAACCGCATCGACGTCGCCCGGATCGATCTTGCCGCCGGGAAAGGCGACTTGTCCGGCGTGGCTGCGGAGCCATTGCGGGCGCTGG
>JACDQN010000052.1 GCA_015657575.1 Sphingopyxis sp. | reverse complement strand
CTGAGCCAGGATCAAACTCTCAAGTTTGATGTTCGAATCTGCAAAGGTGGAATATCCCTCGCAAACCCGCTCATTTTAAGGAGCCTGGCCTACACAAGAAGCAACCCCAAAGGGCTGCTTCCACGTTATGGAAACGTGTAAGACATGTAGGTCAGGCTTGGCTTTTTATCCTGAGCTGCTTGCACCTTAAAGCTGCAAGACCCAGGGCCGCCGCCCACATGTCCCTTCATCGACAATCACAATGTCAAAGAGCTCACCGACAAGAAACGGCGGACAGTTGTCGTTCCCCGCTATTTCTATCGGGGGACATCTGTCCGTCTATGTTGGCGACCGTCTGGAGCGTGGCGGTTGTTGGCGCCGCGTCCCGTCCGGTGAACAGGCCTCTAGGCCCCTCATCGATTCGCGTCAACAACCTTTTTGCAATTTTGTTTCAAAAGTTGTTCGACACGCCGGAAACAACCCGGCACGAAGGGTCAGATGGGAAGCGAAACCGCGGAAAACAAGGGGTCCGGCCCCGATAAGGAAAGCGTCGGCGCCTTTGGTGACCGCGTGCGGAGCGCCGTTATCTGGCGTTCAGGCAGCCAGATCGTCGCGCAAATCGTCACCTGGGGCTCGACTCTCCTCGTCATTCGGCTGCTCGATCCGCACGATTACGGGCTGTTTGCGATGACTCAGGTCATTCTGGCCTTCCTGACCTTCCTCAACGGCCACGGATTCGCGAGCGCGCTCGTGCAATCCGATTCGCTCGATCCGTTCCGCGTGCGCCAGGCTTTCGGGCTGCTCTTGCTGCTCAACGCGATGATCGCGTCGATCCAATATTTCGGCG
This sequence comes from Sphingopyxis sp., assembly GCA_015657575.1. Classification (GTDB taxonomy): domain Bacteria; phylum Pseudomonadota; class Alphaproteobacteria; order Sphingomonadales; family Sphingomonadaceae; genus Sphingopyxis. The sequence goes on along the minus strand of JACDQN010000052.1, from coordinate 3,481 downwards.
CCCCGCTCGCCGCGGCCTATTATGGCCAGCCGATCATCGCCGACCTGCTGCGCGTACAGGCGCTCATCTATCTGTCGACGCCCTTCATCGCGCTGCCTGAGGTCATCATGAGTCGCGCGCTGGATTTCCGCCGCCAGGCGGTGGTCAACCTGACCGCCGCGGTCGTCGGCGCGGGCACCGCGCTCGCGTGTGCGCTCGCGGGATATGGGGTGTGGACGCTCGTCTATGCGCCCATGGCCATGTTCTGGACGCGCGCGATCGGTCTCACGATTCTCGCGCGCCTGCTCGTCTGGCCCAGCTTCGACTTTCGCGGCTGCGGCGCAGTCATCATGTTCGGATCGGCGGTACTCGCGAATCAATTCTTCTGGCTGATCCAGAGCCAGTCCGACATTTTCATCGCCGGCGGCCGATTCGATCCCCACGCGCTCGGCCTTTATGCCGAGGCGCTCTTCCTCACGCAGATCTTCATGTCGAAGTTCGTTCCCCCGCTGAACGAGGTCGCCTTTGCCGCGCATGCGCGAATCAAGGATGATTCGGCGGTGGTGCGCTGGAGCTTCCTGAAGACGGTGCGGCTGCTGATGCTCGTCGCCGCGCCTTTCTATTGCGGGCTGTCGGTCGCCGCTGCGCCGCTGGTCGAGACGCTGTTCGGGTCGAAATGGCTCGAGATGGTCCCCTATGTACAGATTCTCTCCTTCGCGCTGCTCGCGATGACGGTGCAGATCCTCTTTCATCCCGTCGTTAATGCGATGGGACGGCCCGGCGTATCGATGGTCAACTCGCTCGCCGGCGCGATCATCTTCCCCGTCGCTTTCCTGATCGGCGCGCAATGGGGACTGATAGGCATGGCGTGGGCGTGGCTCGTCGCCGCGCCGCTCCTGCTGCTGATCACCGCCTATCGGTCGGGATCGCTGATCGGGGTTTCCCTATGGGATGTCGTTGCGGCGATGCTGCCCGGCCTTGCACCCGCGCTGCTGATGGCGATCGGCGTGACGCTCGTCGCGCAGGGGATCCACCCGCTCGGCCTCGCCGCGCCCGCGCGACTCGCGCTGCTCGTCGCGGCGGGTGTCGCGCTTTACGGCGCGCTGCTCTGGATCATGGAACGCGAGGCGATCGCCGAAGTCATGCGGCTGGTGCTCCGCCGCCCCGCGGCCGAGCCGACCCCGGCGAATCAGGACGCGATATAGTCGCGCATCGCCGCGGCTTCGGCCTCGATGCGATCGATGCGATATTTGACGAGGTCGCCGATCGACACGAATCCGATGAGTCGTCCGCCGTCGACGACGGGCAGGTGGCGGATTCGTTTCTGCGTCATCTGCGACAGCGCCGCCATCACCGCGGTCGACGGTTCGCAGGTCACCGGCGATTTGGTCATCACCTCGTCGAGCTGGCGATCGAGCGCTTCGGGACCATAGGAGGACATCAGCCGGACCATGTCGCGTTCGGAAAAGATGCCGACGATCGCGTCGCCCTCCATCACCGGCACCGCGCCGATTCGGTGCTGCGCCAACAGATCGACCACCGCGCGGACCGTATCGTCCTTGCGCGCCGCAATCACCGCGCCCGTGCGCCCATGAAGGATCGCTGCAATCGTCATATAGGCCGCTCCCGTGCTGATTCTCTGGATCGCAAGTTTATCATGATTCGCGGCAAAGCCGAAACCGGCGGCATTGCGCTTGGCGCGGGCGCCCGCTTGGTTCATGGAAGGCGCCGATGGTCAAACGATCGCCCCTCGACAACAGCGACGCGTCGCGAATCGCCTGGGCGCGCTATCGCCGGCTGATGAAGGGCATGGCGCTGGTGTCGCTTGCCGCCGTCGTCGGCGCGCTCGGCTGGTTGCGTTTCACGATGGGCGAGGCGCTCACCCTGCACATGATGATCGCGACCGCAGCCGGCGTGGGGCTTTCCGTCCTGCTCGGCGCTGCGCTGATGGGGCTCGTCTTCCTGTCGAGCGGCAGCGGCCATGACGAAGCGATTGAAGACCCGTTCGAAGACGACCCGGATCTGAAACCATGACCGAACCAGCCCCTGCCGACTGTCCGCGCGATCCGATCCTGCGCGTCGTCCCGCGCCCCGCCGACATCAACGCCAACGGCCATATCTTCGGCGGCTGGGTGCTGAGCCAGATGGACATCGCGGGCGGTATCGTCGCCGGACGCGAGGCGCAGGGCGCGGTCGCGACGGTCGCGATCGAGACGATGGAATTCATCGCGCCGATCCTGCTGCGCGACATCATCTCGGTCTATGCGCATCTCGAACGGCGGGGTCGTACATCGATGGGAATCCGGATCGAGGTCGTCGCAACGCGCGACGGCGGGCGAACCGAGGAACGCGTTACCGAAGGGCTGTTCACCTTCTCGCGCTCGACGAGAATCACCGGCCGCGGCGCTGCCGCCCGCCTAATCCTCCTTGGCGTTCCGATAATCGAGCGTGCGGGTCTCGTTCGCCGGGATGCGGACGATCCAGGTCGGCAGGCCGTCCTTGCGCGGCAATTTTTTGAGCCGCGACGCCAGTTCGCTTGTGTCATAGAGGTCGAAGCCGAGTTCGACCGTCACTGCGAAGGGATTAGCATTGGTCACCACGACGCGGTGATCCTCCTCCCGCTTTTTCGGCGATGCGTAATTTTCCACCGTCACGAGCACCTGATTGCTCTCGCCGATCACCAGGTCGACCTTTTCGCCCACCGCATGATCGCGCATCATTCCTTCGCCTGCGAGCAGTTCACGGCCTTGCGCCCGTTCGAACACGGCGACCTGTCCGCTCGGCAACGGCACGCCCAGCCGCGCGGCTTCCTTGTTCTGCATGCGGAGCAGAATTTCGGTCGGGGTCGCGGATGTCTCGTCTTCGGGATCCATGCGGTAGCGATAGATGGTCTCGAACGGTACGCGGTCCTTGACCAGCAGCGCGACCTGCTTCTGCCCGTTCGCCGCGACCGTCACCGGAAAGGGAACGCGATAGAGCTTGAGGTCGCCCAGATCCTCGAGCTTCGCCGTGTCGATCACCGTGATCGGCGTGGCACTTTCCAGCATGGGAGCCCGCATGCGCTGTCCGGTGACGACGATCGAGTCGGCGTCTTCGGCATATCCCCCGGACGGAGGCGGCGGAGCCGGCGGCGGCGCTGGCGGCGGAATGCCGTACCGCCCGCTACTCGTGGGAAAGCAGCGAAGGTTGAGCTGCGGCGGCGGCGGCGCCTCGACGAGCGACTCGAAATCGCTCGTCACATTCAGCGTCCCAGCGAGCACCGACATATTGGCGTCGGCAAAGCTTTCGCCATTGCTGTTGGCCACCGTCAGCCATGCGAACAGGTCGAGCGTCTTGCCGTCGGCGCCGACGCGCGCGACATAATTGCCCGCCCAGTCGAAACCCGTCGACAAATAGGTCAGCGTCACCGTCACCCGCTGCGCCGCCGGGCTGCGCGTCGTCACCGACAGCGTCGGCTTCGCGGTCAGCCCGGCCGGGACGCCGTCGTAGATCAGCGATTCGG
>JACDQN010000546.1 GCA_015657575.1 Sphingopyxis sp. | reverse complement strand
CGAGCGCCGAGCACGATCACCGCCGACCGCATCACCGTAGACGGCACGAGCCTGCGCTTTTCCGACGCGACCTTCGCCGGCGTGCTGACCGGCGGCGGCGCGAGCTTCGCCGGCCTCAACGGCACCGCGGGCAATCTCGTCGCAGTAATTGGCTATGCCAATGCCGCGATCACCGCGGGCGTCGCCTATGGCACCGAGGCGTCGGGTATTCGCGCCTCGACGGCGGGCGAATTTTCGAACCGCGATGCGTTCGTGCTGACCGACGGCAGCGGCACCAACCGCTATCCGATCCGCGCCGGCGCCGACGGCGCCTCGGTCGCGGCGCCGCTGACCGCCGCCGAAACCCGCGCGATCCTCGAAGAAGCCTTCACGATCATGAGCCGCGCGCGCGCAGATCCGCCGCCCGCTCGACAGCCGCGCGCAGGTGACGATCAGCGTCGTCGACACGCTCGGCACCCCGCTCGGCATCGTTCGGTCGCCCGATGCGCCGATCTTCGGCACCGACGTCAGTCTGCAGAAGGCGCGCACCGCCGCCTTTTTCTCGCATCCGCAGGCGGGCGCCGAACTCAGCGCCAACGCCAGCGCCGACGTAGCCCAATTCGTTCCCGCGACGCGCAGCTTCCTCAATAACCCCGCGGCACTGACCGGCACGATCGCCTTTCCCGACCGCGCCAACGGCAATCTGTCGCGGCCCTATTTCCCCGATGGCGAAGTCGACGTCCGCATGGTCCGCTGTCGCGCCCCATCGCGCAGTTCAACCCCTTTTCGACTGGGCTGCAATCCGCGCTGATCATCGGCAACCTCGGTGCGCATCTGGGGTTCGTTTCGGGCGCGAGCCCGACCGATACGCCGGTGCGCTGCACGACGCTGCCCGACGCAGCGCCGGGACAGAACCGGCTCCAGAACGGCATCCAGATCTTCCCCGGCTCGGTCCCCATCTATCGCGGCAGCACGCTCGTCGGTGCGATCGGCGTGTCGGGCGACGGCATCGATCAGGACGACATGATCAGCTTTCTCGGCGCGCATAATGGCGGGGCGCGGGGCGGCGGGCTCGGCAATGCGCCGAAGGCGATCCGATCGGACAATGTCGTCGTCACCCTGTCGGGCGGCGCGACCGTGCGCCTGCGCTATATCAGCTGCCCCTTCGCGCCCTTCCTCGACACGGCGCAGCAAAATGTCTGCGACGGGCTATAGCGAATGAGCGTCGTGGGAAGCAGCCTCTGGCCGATCATCGCGAGCCTCGCGGCGCAGGGAGCGCCTGGGGCCGACGTGCCGCCTCCGCCGCCGCCCGCCGACGATCCGCCGGCGACCGGCGACCCGGCCGCCGCTGCGCAGCCCGGCGAAGACCTGGTCCCGCCGCCGCCGCCTGTCGACTGGCAGGAGGTGATGGGCGACGATCTTCGTCACCCAGATCATCGAGGGCCGCCGCCGTCCGGGGTACAGTCCCGACCTTCCCGATGCGCTGACGCAGGACAATGTCGGCGCCTTGCGCCCGCCGCCGCCGCAGGCCTTTCCCGGCATGGAAGATCAATTGCCGGTGCCTGATCGCTGGCGGCTGATCGAGACGCTCGGCGTGGTCAAGGAGCGCTGGTTCGACCCCTATCACCAGAATACCTACAAGGGCGACCGCGCGATCGACCCGGCCAAGGTGCCGTGGCTGCCGATCAAGGGCGACGACTGGTTCTTCGTCGCCAATGCGGTGTCCGACACCGTCTTCGAACCGCGTACCTTTCCGATCCCGAACGGCGTCCAGACGACCGAGCGCCCGGGAAGCGTCGACGTGTTCGGCAAGAACCGCAGCTTCGTGCTTGCGCAGACCTTTATCGCCGGCGCCGCACTGATCAAGGGTTCGACCGCCTTCAAACCACCCGACATCGAATATCGCGTCACGCTTGCCTATCAGGCCAATTATGTTGACGTGCCCGAACGGCGCGTGCTCGACGTGCGTCCGTCGAAGGCGAGCCACCGCTACGACGCCTTCCTCGGCGTGCAGGAACTGTTCGTCGACAAGCATCTCGGCAACACGTCGGATCGCTACGACTTTTATTCGATCCGCGTCGGTATCCAGCCGTTCCAGAGCGACTTCCGCGGTTTCCTCTTCAACGACAGCCAGCTCGGTGTCCGCCTGTTCGGCAACAACGACAACAACCGCTTCCAATATAATCTCGCGATCTTCTGGCGGCTCGAAAAGGATACCAATTCGGGCCTCAACGACATTACCCAGACGCCGCGCGACGATTTCGTCTTTACAGCCAATCTCTACCGTCAGGATTTCCCCTTCGTCGGGCTGACCAGCCAGGTCAGCGCGACCTACAACCTCAACCGCGAAAAAACCGACGTCCAGATCGACCACAACGGCTTTCCGGTTCGCCCGGCGCTGCTCGGCGATCTGCGCGGGCGCGAATATGACGTCGCCTATCTGGGCTATAGCGCCGACGGGCGCATCGGCCGGATCAATCTGACCGCGAGCTTCTATGCCGCGATCGGCGAGGATCGGAACAGCTTCTTCACCAGCAAGCCCGCGAAAATCCGCGCGGGCTTCGGCGCGGTCGAACTCAGCTACGACCACGACTGGATGCGTTTCCGCCTGTCGGGGCTTTATGCAACCGGCGACGGAGATCCCTATAACAATGTCGAAGGCGGTTTCGACGCGATCTTCGAGAACCCGATCTTCGGCGGCGCCGACACCAGCTACTGGATTCGCCAGACCATCCCCTTCGCGGGCGGTGGGCGCGTCATTTCGATCAACGGCCGCAACGGCATCTTGAACTCGCTGCGTTCGTCGAAAGAGGAGGGGCAGTCGAATTTCAACAATCCCGGCACGGTCTTTATCGGGGCCGGCGCCGATTTCGACCTGTCGCCGCAGACGCGCGTCAGCGTCAACGCCAACCATCTGTGGTTCGAAAATACGTCGTCGCTGCAGGCGCTGCGCATGGAAGGATCGATCCCCAAGGACATCGGATTCGACCTGTCGGTCGCCGCAATCTATCGGCCCAAGGCGACGCAGAATATCGTCGGCCGCCTCAGCGCCGCGGTGCTGCTGCCAGGCAAGGGGTTCAAGGACCTGTTCGACAACAAGCAGGGCGACAAGGCCTATGTTTCGATCCTCGCCAATATGATCCTGAGCTTCTAGATGATGATGACGCGCAAGCTCTTCGCCCTTCTCGCCTTCCTGCTGATGAGCGTCAGCCTAGGCGTCAACGTCACGCGCGCGGCCGAAGAAGAAAAGCCGGTCAAAGTCGAATATCGCTTCACCCCGCCCGCGCCGCGCGAACAGAGCGATGCCGACGTCGCGACCAAATCGACCGGCTGCTACAGCTGCCACACGCGCACCGACCAGCCGTCGATGCACAAGACCCCTGCGGTGAAGCTCGGCTGCACCGACTGCCACGGCGGCGATTCGACCTCGCCCGCCGCGTTCGGCAAGCCCGAGCTCGGTTACAAGGACCCCTATAATATCGCGGCGATGAAGGTCGCGCATCCGCAACCGACGCTGCCCGGCGCCTGGCACGACAGCTCGGCGAACCCGCAGCGCAGCTATACTTTGCTCAACAAGGAAGCGCCCGAATTCATCCGCTTCGTCAACCCCAGCGACTATCGCGTCGCGCGCGAAGCGTGCGGATCGTGCCATCTGGAGGTGATCGAGGCGACCGAACGCTCGCTGATGTCGACATCGGCGATGCTGTGGGGCGGCGCGGCATACAACAACGGTATCGTCCCCTATAAAAATTACGTGTTCGGAGAGGCTTATACGCGCACCGGCGAGCCCGCCTGCATCCTCTCACCCTCGTCGCGGCTGACCGCCGAAGACTATAAGGAAGCATGCAAGCCGAGCTTTGGGTTCGACAAGATATTGACCGACGCGGAGAAAAAGCGCGGCGCGCTCGCCAAAATGTATCCGCTGCCGCGCTGGAGCGTGATTCCGCCCGGCGACGTCTTCCGCGTGTTCGAGCGCGGCGGGCGCAATATCAACACGCAATTCCCAGAAATCGGCCTGCCCAACCCGACGGGCAGCATCCAGCGGCTCGAGGAGCCCGGTCGTCCCGACCTCAAGCAGTCGAACCGCGGTCCCGGTACGGGCCTCCGCGTCGCGATCCCCGTGCTCAACATCCATAAGACGCGCCTCAACGATCCGCTGATGTGGTTCATGGGCACCAACGACCAGCCGGGCGACTATCGCCATTCGGGCTGCGCGGGCTGTCACGTCATCTATGCCAATGATCGCGAACCGCGGCACAGCCTGACCTATGCGCAGTTCGGCCGCGACGGCGAGACGGCGACGATCGATCCGACGATCGCGGGCAAGCTGTGGACGGGCGACGGCCATGGCGAGAAGCAGCCTGCGGGAGGCTATCTCGACAAGGGCGGTGCGCATGGCGGCGGCGGCCATTCCGATCCGAGCCATATGGCGCCCAGCGACGGGCATGGCAGCGGCGGCGGGCATGGTTCGCTGATCGACCCCGCCGATGCCGCGGCGGGCCCGCAGCAGCAGCCGAAGAAGCAGCGGCGCGAATCGGGCCACCCGATCAGCCACGCCTTCACGCGCGCGATCCCGACCGCGCAGTGCATGACCTGCCACATGCACCAGCCGAATATCTTCCTGAACTCCTATCTCGGCTACACGATGTGGGATTATGAATCCGACGCGCCGCAGATGTGGCCGGGCCCGGACAATAGCGCGCCGCGCCCGCCCGGGATGAGCGACGAAGAGTATCAGAAGAAATACAAGCAGCAGCGCTATCCGACCGCCGCCGAGGCGCACAAGGTGCTCGAACGCAACCCCGAGGGCGCGGCGACGCGCGGACTATGGGCCGACGTCGAGTTCCTGCGCGACGTCTATGACGTCAACGACAGCAACAAGGATACGCAGTTCGCCGACTATCACGGGCACGGCTGGAACTTCCGCGGCATTTTCAAGCGTGATCGCAACGGCAATCTGCTCAACGCCGACGGCAATATGGCGACCTATGGCACCGACACGGCGAATATCATCGATCCCAAGGATCCCGAGAAATGGCGCAAGAGCTGCAGCCATTACACCGACGCCAAGGAACGCGCGCTCTGCCTGTCGACGGCGACCCCCGACGGACGCGAGGGCAAGTTCGTCCCGCCGGGGCTGAACCCCGGCAAGACGGTCCATATGATGGACATCCACGCCGAAAAGGGGATGCAGTGCGCCGACTGTCACTTCGCGCAGGACAGTCACGGCAACGGCTATATCCAGGGCGAAGTCGCGAACGCGGTCGAGATCAGCTGCAAGGACTGCCACGGTACGGCGGACGCTTTCCCGAACCTGCTCACCTCGAACGTCGCCGCGCGTCCGCAGGGGACCAACCTCGCGCTGCTCCGCAATCCCGACGGGCGCCGCCGCTTCGAATTCCAGTATAATGACGATGCGGAAGTGATCGGGCTGATCCAGCGCTCGATCGTCGACCCCAAGCTCGAATGGCAGGTGAGCCTCGTCAAGCAGGCGGTGACGCCGGGGCCGCATTTCAATGCCAAGGCGGCGCGCGCGAAGCTGATGGCGCGCGCGGGCGCCGAGGACGGCAAGTATGAATGGGGACCGGGCGTCGCAAAGGAAGACCGCGCGCACGGCGACGACAAGATGACCTGCTTTACCTGTCACCTCAGCTGGACGACGAGCTGCGGCGGCTGCCATTTGCCGATCGAGGCGAACTGGAAAACCAAGATGCACCATTTCGAGGGTGAGGAGACGCGCAACTTCGCGACCTACAACCCGCAGGTGGCACGCGACGAAATGTTCCAGCTTGGCCGGCACCAGCTGACCAAGCCCGGCGAACCCGGTCCGGACGGCGAGGTTCGCGGCATCATCACGCCGGTGCGGTCGACCTCGGCGCTGATCCTGTCGTCGACGAACATCAACCGCGAGCGCATCTATGTGCAGCAGCCGCCGATCTCGTCGGCGGGCTATTCGAGCCAGGCTTTCGCGCCGCATTTCCCGCACACGGTGCGCCGTTCGGAAACCAAGCAGTGCAGCGACTGCCACCTCTCGGCGGCGGACGACAATAATGCGATCATGTCGCAGCTGATGCTGCTCGGCACCAATTTCGTGAACTTCGTCGGGCTCAACGTCTGGTCGGGCATGGAGGACGGCTTCCAGGCGACGCGCGTCACCGAATGGGACGAACCGCAGGCGGTGATCGGCAGCTATCTGCAGAAATATGTCTATCCCGATTATTGGAAGCTGCACGTCGATCAGAATGGGCGCGAGCTCAAGAATTGGGTGCGCGGCAAGACCTTTGACAAGAAACTGTCAGGCGAAACATACGCGCTCGAGGAGTTCGCCAACATCGTGCAAGACACCAGCGGGCGCGTGAACTGCCTGCAACAGCGCGGCGAATATATGTTCGTGGCGGAGGGCAAGGGCGGTTTCCGCGTCTATGACGTCGCCTCGATCGGCAACAAGGGCTTCTCCGAACGCATCGTCCGCGCGCCCTTCTCGCCGCTTGGGCACGACACGCATGTGAAGACGAAGAATGCGACCTGCATGGCGATCGCGACGACCCAGCCGATCAGCGTGTCGCGCAACGAGAATATCGTGAAGAATTTCCCCGAGAACCACGAACAGGTGATGCACGACATCTACCGCTACGCGGTGATCACCGACAGTGTCGAGGGGCTGGTGCTCGTCGACATCGACACGCTGGCCGACGGCGAATTCCGCAACAACCGGCTGAAGCGGGCGCTGACGTGGAACGAGGGCAATGTGCTCGCCGGCGCACGGCACATCACGCTGGCGGGCAGCGTCGCTTACATCACCACCGATGCGGGGCTCGTCGTGCTCGACCTGACGGTGCCGCTCCAGCCGAAGGTCGCGGCACAGATCCCGCTGACCGATGCGCGGGCGAGTGCGGTGCAGTTTCGTTATCTTTGGGTTACCGACGCCGACGGTGTGAAGTTGTTCGACGTCACCGATCTGGCGCAGCCGGTCGCGGTGCCGGCGGGGACGGTGCGCCTCGCCAATGCGCGCAAGATCTATCTCGCGCGGACCTATATGTATGTCGCGGCGAAGCAGGACGGGCTCGTCATCGTCGATGTCACGCGCCCCGCGGCGCCGCTCGTCTGGCCGGCGCTGACCTTTGGCGGCGCGATGACCGATGCCGAGGATGTCATCGTCGCGTCGACCAACGCGTCGCTGTTCGGTTATGTCGCCGACGGGCGGAACGGCATCAAGGTGATCCAGCTGACCAGCCCGGACAATCCGGGCCTCTACGGCTTCTCTCCCAAACCGACCCCCGAACTGATCGCCTGGGCGAAGACGCCGTCGCCGGCGCTCGCGCTGTCGAAGGGGCTCGACCGCGACCGCGCGGTCGACGAGACGGGCGGCCAGATGGCGGTGTTCGGCCGGCTCGGCTCGCGCCCCTTCACGCGGCCCGAGATGGAGAAGCTGTTCCTGAACAGCAAGGGGCTGGTCTACAAGGTCAGCGACGAGGTCGACCAGAGTGGCTGGCGCCCGCCGCTGCTGTACGCGAACTGAGCGAAGGCCGGTTTCGGCCGGTTTTGGACGTAAAGCCCCTCCCCTTCAGGGGAGGGGTTGGGGTGGGGTCTGCAGCCTTGCGCGAGGCCGCTGCGCCCACCCGCTGCGACTAACGAACAAGTTCGTAAGTCTCGCTGCCCTCCCCTGAAGGGGAGGGGGTGATATGATCTTTACGGCAGCTCCCCACCCCGAAGCCGTCGCCGCTGCTCGCTAAAGCCGCTCGGCCTGCACCACCGTGTCGGACGCGCGCAGCGCCGACAGGATGCGCATCACATGCTGGACGTCGCGCACCTCGACGACGACGTCATAGGTGTGGAAACCGCCCTCGCGGTTCGACAGCCGCAAATTGGTGATGTTCGCCGAATTGGCCGCGAGGATCCCCGACATTTCGGCGAGCGTGCCCGGTTCGTTGAGGATGACGATGCACAGCCGCGCATTGCCGCCCTCGCTGTCTTCCTGCCAGCGGAGGTCGATCCAGTCGGCGTCGATTCCGTCGGCGAGTCTCGGGCAGTCGATGACGTGCACCTCGATTCCCTCGCCCGGGCGCGACAGGCCGACGATGCGGTCGCCCGGCACCGGGTGGCAGCAGTCGGCGAGCTGATAGGCGACGCCGGGCGTGAGCCCCGCGATCGACACCGCCGCGCCCTGCACCAGCTTGCCGGGTTTCGATTTCATCTCGGCGGTGATGCCGGGCACCAGCGCCTCGAGCACCGCATTGTCGGTCAGCCTTTGCTTGGCGATCGCGACATAGAGCGCGGCATCGTCGTCGAGCTTGAGCCGCGACAGGGCCGCGGCGCGCGCCTTGTCGCCGACCTTGTTGGGCAGCCGTGCGACCATCTCGTCATACATCTTGCGCCCGAGCGCGGCGAGTTCGACCTTTTCCTTCGACCGCACATGGCGCCGGATCGCGGCCCGCGCCTTGCCCGTGACCGCGAAGCCGAGCCAGGCGGGCTGCGGCGTCTGCTTGTCCGACGACAGGATTTCGACCGTGTCGCCGTTCGACAGCTGGGTGCGTAGCGGCACCAGCCGTCCGTTGACCTTGGCACCGACGGTGCGGTCGCCGAGCCCGGTGTGCACGGCATAGGCGAAGTCGACCGGGGTCGCCCCCTTCGGCAGCTGATGCAGGCTGCCCTTCGGCGTGAAGGCGAAGATGCGGTCCTGGTACATCGCGATGCGCGTGTTTTCGAGGAACTCGTCGGGATCGTGCGTCTGTTCGAGGATTTCGAGCAGATCGCGGATCCACCCGGCCTGTCCGTCGGGTGCGGTGCCGCCCTGCTTGTAAGCCCAGTGCGCGGCCAGCCCGAATTCGGATTGCTGATGCATGCCCACGCTGCGGATCTGGATTTCGATGCGCATATTCTGCTGGTGCATGATCGTCGTGTGCAGCGACTTGTAGCCGTTGCGCTTGGGGGTCGAGATATAATCCTTGAAGCGGCCGGGAACCATTTTCCACTTGCGGTGGATCAGCCCGAGCGCGGCATAGCAGTCGGCGTCGGTCGGGGTGACGATGCGGAACGCGATGATGTCGGTTACCTGCTCGAAGCTGACGTGCCGTTCCTGCATCTTGCGCCAGATCGAATAGGGATGCTTCTCGCGCCCCGACACCTCGGCGTCGATGCCGTTCCTGGCGAGCAGTTCCTTGAACTCGCGGCTGATCGCGGCGACCTTGTCCTTGCCGCCCGCGGTCAGCTTGGCGAGGCGGCCGGTGATCGTCGCATAGGCTTCGGGTTCGAGCTCGCGAAAGGCGAGCATCTGCATCTCGCGCATATATTCGTACATGCCGATCCGCTCGGCGAGCGGGGCATAGATATCCATCGTCTCCTTGGCGATGCGGCGGCGCTTGTCGGGGTTCTTGATGAAGTGCAGCGTCCGCATATTGTGCAGCCGGTCGGCGAGCTTGACCAGCAGCACGCGGATATCGTCCGACATGGCGAGCAGGAATTTGCGCAGATTTTCGGCGGCGCGTTCATTTTCGGTCTGCGCCTCGATCTTGCTCAATTTGGTGACGCCGTCGACGAGCCGTCCGACGTCGCTGCCGAACAGCCGCTCGATCTCCTCGGGCGTCGTCAGCGTGTCTTCGAGCGTGTCGTGGAGCAGCGCGGTGACGATCGTCTCGCTGTCGAGATGGAGGTCGGTCAAAATGCCCGCAACCTCGACCGGATGGCTGAAATAGGGGTCGCCCGACGCGCGCTTCTGGCTGCCGTGTTTCTGCACGGTGAAAACATAGGCGCGGTTGAGCAACGCCTCGTCGACGTCGGGATCATAAGCGCGCACGCGCTCGACAAGTTCATATTGCCTGAGCATCGCCCTCAATGTCGTTCATGTCGTCATAATTGCAATGCGAAATTTGCTTGCGCGCAAACGCCATCCAACCGCAACTTTGCTAAGTGCGGTTGGAAGCATTGTTCGTCTTGGGCCGAAGGCGTGGGCGCCGGCCCGTCTTGGCTTTGGTCAACCCTCGCCGTTGCAACGCGCCAGATCGGCCGCATCGAACAACTTGCCCTCGGCGGCGAAGCTGGTGAGCGTTCCGGTCTCCTTCGCCAGCGCCGCGCACATGATGGCCGGACGGCTGGTGCCGCGCGGTGCCGTGCAGCTGGTCCCTTCGCAAATCCACACGACGCCGCGCGAGACGAAGCGCGCTTTCTGAGCCGGCGCCGACAGGTCGGCGCGGTAATAGACCCCGCCGGCAGCGCTTGCCGCCGTCGATGCGAGGCCGATGCTGCCGACGAACGCGAGGCCGCCAAGCATGAGGAAGCGGGGAAGGGGAGAAAAGATCTTCGCGGACAAGCGGTCCTCCTGTTTTTGCCATTATTTTGCGCAGCCAAAAAGGTTGCGAAATGAAATCTAGCGTTCCAGTTGCGATATGCAACGAAGAGCTTATATTTTTTGACGTGGAGCGAATTTACGTTAGGGCTAGGCCATGGGAAAATTACGCGAAAAGCTGAACGATCTTGATGGGGGCAATTGCGCCCTGCCGCTCGCGCTCGAAGCGATGGGCGAACGATGGTCGTTCATGATTCTGCGGGCCGCCTTCAACGGCGTGCATCATTTCGAGGAGTTCCAGCAGGAACTGAACATCGCGCGCAACATCCTGTCGAACCGGCTGTCGAAGCTGGTCGAACATGGCATCATGGCGCGGGAGGTGATGGCCGAGGATCGCCGCAAGGTGCAATATCAGCTGACCGACAAGGGCGTCGCGCTGCTCCCTGCGATGATCGCGCTGCGCCAGTGGGGCGAAAAATGGGGCGGCGGCGTCCCCTCGACCCCGGTGCTCGTCGACACGCGCGACGAACAGCCGATCGGCCCGGTGACGATCACCGCGCACGACGGACGCGCGCTCGGATACAAGGAACTGGTGTGGAAGCATCGCGCCGAATTGCAGCCGCTCGGCCAGGCGCGCGTGCGCATGGCCGCGGTTCCCGCCGAATGATCCGCGTGCGCGGCGCACACCGACTGTCTTGTTGACCCCGACACCGCCCGCCGCTTCGATGCCGCTGTTCGGACTGTCCTCGCCCGGCCCGTTTTTCGGAAACAAGGTTCGCGCCTTCTGGAATCTCCAGATATTGGGCTGGACCGCGTGGCTCGGGCTGCGCGGCGTGTCGGGGCTTGCCAATGGCCAGCCTTTCACATTCCTGATTCCGCAGACGATCTCGGCGATCACCGGCTTCTCGCTCTCGCTGCTGCTTTCGGTTTGTTACCGCGCGCTGATCAATCGCCGGCCGATCCTGATGTGGAGCGTCAGTTTCGGTCTCGCGGGCCTGGCGACCGCACTCTGGGCGTTCATCGACGCCTGGGTCGCGCAGATCCAGAATCCGGCGAGCGAGGCGGGTTTCACCAGCCTGCTGCTCGGCGCCATGTATATCGACGCGACCTCGCTCGGCGCCTGGTCGGCGCTTTATTTCGCGATCAACTATTTCCTCCAGCTCGAGGAACAGAATGACCGCGTGCTGCGGCTCGAGGCGCAGGCGGCGTCGGCACAGCTTGCGATGCTGCGCTATCAGCTGAACCCGCATTTCCTGTTCAATACGCTCAACAGCATTTCGACCCTGGTGCTGCTCAAACAGTCCGAGCCCGCCAATGCGATGCTGTCGCGCCTTTCGGCTTTCCTGCGCTACACGCTCGCCAACGAACCCACCGCGCAGGTGACGCTGGCGCAGGAGATCGAGACGCTCAAACTCTATCTCGATATCGAGAAGATGCGTTTCGAGGACCGTTTGCGCCCGCATTTCGCGATCGATCCCGCGGTCGCGCGGGCGCGTTTGCCGTCGCTTTTGCTTCAGCCGCTGATCGAAAATGCGATCAAATATGCGGTCACGCCGCAGGAAGAAGGCGCGGATATCACGATTTCGGCTCAATTGGCCGGTCAAAACGTCCGGATCACCGTGTCGGATACCGGCTCGGGATTGTCAGCCGATGGCGTCGACCCCACCACTGGCTTCGTTGCAACGGAATCGACCGGTGTGGGTTTAGCCAATATCAGGGACCGTCTGGCGCAGGCTTTTGGCGACCAGCATCGGTTCGATGCGCAGTCGGGCGCGGATGGCGGCTTCACCGTGATTATCGAGTTTCCGTTTCAACCCGATGGACAAGCGATGATTGGAACCGAACGGACATGACGATCAGAACCATCCTGGTGGATGATGAAAAATTGGCGACCCAGGGCCTGCAATTGCGGCTCGAAGCGCATCCCGATGTCGAAATCGTCGACACCGCGCAAAACGGCCGCGAGGCCATCCGCAAGATCAAGACCCACAAACCCGACCTCGTCTTCCTCGACATCCAGATGCCGGGATTCGACGGTTTTTCCGTGATCCAGGGGCTGATGGAGGTCGAGCCGCCGCTGGTGGTGTTCGTCACCGCCTATTCGGACCATGCGATCCGCGCGTTCGAGGCGCAGGCGGTCGATTATCTGGTCAAGCCGGTCGAGCCCGAACGGCTTGCCGACGCGCTCGACCGCGTCCGCCAGCGCCTTGCCGAAAAGCGCGGCGCGGCCGAAGTCGAGCGGCTGAAAAATGTGCTTGCCGAAGTCGCGCCCGAGGCGGTCGATGATTATGACGCCGAAATCGCCCCCGACGCGCACGCCGCCGACCGTTATGAGAAGATGATCAATATCAAGGATCGCGGCCAGATCTTCCGCGTCGACGTCGATAGCATCGAACGCATCGACGCCGCGGGCGATTATATGTGCATCTATACAGCCGATAACAGCTTGATCCTGCGTGAGACGATGAAGGATCTCGAAAAGCGGCTCGACCCGCGCAATTTTCAGCGCGTGCATCGCTCGACGATCGTGAACCTGTCGCAGGTGAAGCAGGTGAAACCGCACACCAACGGCGAATGTTTCCTCGTGCTTGGATCGGGCGCGCAGGTGAAAGTGAGCCGCAGCTATCGGGACGTGGTGGCGCGGTTCGTGCATTAAAGCGTTTCGCACGAAGACACGAAGACACGAAGATGTCGCGTTTGCCGCGCAGCAACTTCGATCAACGTCTGCCCTTTGCCACGCCGATCGATCGATAAAGGGCCTATCGGCCCGAACGGCCTGCTTCGTATCCTTGTGTCTTCGTGCGAACAAATTTTTCACTGTCGCGCTACAGCTGGTGTCCCGTCCGGTCGCGCTTCGTCGCGAGATATTGCTCGTTATATTTGTTCGTCGGCAGTGCGAGGGGCAAGCGTTCGACGACCTCGACGCCTTCGTGTTCCAGCCGCGCGACCTTTTCCGGATTGTTCGTCATCAGCCGGATGCGCGGCACATTCAGCAATTCGAGCATCCGCCCCGCGATCGCGAAGTCGCGCGCCTCGACCGGAAAGCCGAGTCGCAGATTGGCGTCGACGGTATCGAACCCCTGATCCTGCAGCGCATAGGCGCGCAACTTGTTGACCAGCCCGATTCCGCGCCCTTCCTGCCTGAGATAGAGCAGCACGCCCCAGGGGGCATCTCCCATCGCATGCAGCGCGGCGTGAAGCTGCGGGCCGCAGTCGCATTTGAGGCTGCCGAGCACGTCGCCCGTCAGGCATTCGCTGTGGAGCCGCACCACCGGAGGGTTGCCGTCGCGCTTTCCGACGATCAGCGCGACATGGTCCGATGCTTCCTCGGGCGAACGGAAGGCGACGATCTCGGCCGTCTCGCTCGCTTCGACCGGCAGCCGCGCGCGCGCCGCGACCTCGAGCCGCGACGGGTCGAGCAGCGCGGCCACATCTTCGGCGCCGCATTCGGTCTCGGCCTCGCCCGCGGCCTCGCGAACGAAAAAAGCGGGCAGCAGACCGGCGTGGCGCGCCATCGTCATCGCGGCGGCTGCGGCCGTTTCGGCGCCGGTCGCAACGGTGCGGAACGGCCCTTTCAGCGGATGCGCGAGGTCGAGCGACGGATCGGCGATCGCCAGTGCCGCCGCGACGCCGTAGGCGGCGCCCGCCAGCCGCACCGGCCCGGGGGTCGCGGCAACGCGCTGGTTGGTGAGTTTCAGCGTCACCGCGCGTTCGCCCGACAGCAGCAGGTCTTCGCTGCTGAACTCCGCCTGCGCCGCATCGCGCGCGCTTTCGACCGCGAGCAGGTCGAGCGACCCGTCGGGTGCGGTGACCCGGAACGGCCAGCCGCGGCGCAACGCGTCGATCGCGCGCGCCGCTCTTCGGGCACCCGCGTCGCTCAAAGGGCGAACTCGGTGATCAGCGGAATATGGTCGGACGGTCGTTCCCAGCTGCGCGCCGGCTGCACGATGCGATGCGACAGCGCTTTGGGGAGCAGGTCGGGCGTGACCCACATATGGTCGAGCCGGCGCCCGCGGTTCGACGCTTCCCAATCCTTCGCGCGGTAGCTCCACCAAGTGAAGAGCGGGGTGGGCGCTTCGACGAAGTGGCGGCCGAGGTCGACCCAGTTCGATGCCGCCTGCAATCGCGCGAGGGTTTCGACCTCGATCGGCGTATGGCTGACGACGTCGAGCAGCGCCTTGCGGTTCCACACGTCGCTTTCGAGCGGCGCGACGTTGAAATCGCCGGTCAGGATCGTCGGCGTGTCGACGAGCGCGCTCGACCATTCGGTCATGCGGCCGAAGAAATCGAGCTTCTGGCCGAATTTGGGATTGAGCTCGCGGTCGGGAATATCGCGCCGGCGGGAATATAGACATTGTCGAGCCGCACGCCCGACGGCAGCGTCACGCCGACATGGCGTGCCTCGCCGTTGGCCTGCCAGTCATATTTGCGCACGTCGGCCAGCGGCACCTTGCTGACGATCGCGACGCCATGGTGCATCCGCTGGCCGTTGGTGACGATATGCGTGTAGCCGAGCCGCTGGAACATGTCGGGCGGGAACAGGGTGCATTCGACCTTCGTCTCCTGCAGGCAGAGGACGTCGGGCGCCTCTTCGCGCAGGAATTTCTCGACGATCCCGATTCGCGCCCGAACGCTGTTGATGTTCCAGGAGGCGATGCTGATGCTGGTCATGCCAGAGGCTCTATCGGCGCATCGAAGGGCGTGCAACGGCGCACCGCCAAAACATAAACCCCCGTTCCAGGGGCGGTGGAACGGGGTTCAAGGTCAGCGTTCGTCACGCTCTTGAAAGAAGGTGCCGGGCAGTCCGGGTGGGGCAACAGGGGGAAACCCAAATCCCGGGGCCGTGTGGCGCCTTCAAGAGTTGGAATAGACCTTGTTCCCTGTCGCCAAGCTGAACGAAAATCGCGCGCCACCGGCGCTTTTTGCAGTTCGTCGATGCCGGACGTCGGCCCATCGGAAAAAGGGCGCGGAATCGCAAAGGAAATTCCGCGCCCCTGGGATTTGGCGTTCAGCTTTGGTGTCAGCGGCCGCGGCGGCCCGGGCGCGGATCGGTCCATCTGAAGGTCGAATCGGCGACCGCGACGTTGAACTTCTGATTGCTGAGGTCGATGCGCGTGCGGTTGTTCTGCGAATCGAGCGCGACCCAGCCGCGCAGGCGCAGCCCGCCCGGCGCCGCGCCGTCGCGGATGAACACCATGGTGATCGTGCCATATTCGGGGCGCTTCGGATCTTTCACCTCGACGCTCAGCACGCCGTCGTTACCGGTCGGCAGCACCTTGGCATATTTCGACAGGTCGCGGTCGGGGTCGAGCAGCGCGCCGAGCGGAGAATTTTTCACCGGCCAGCTCTGCACCTGCTTCACCTGATAATCGATCATCGTCAGACGACTGCCGTCTCCGACGATCAGCAGCGGGACATCCTTCTGATATTGGAAGCGGATCTTTCCGGGGCGCTTCAGGGTCAGCTTGCCCGAAAGCCGCTGGTTGTTGCGGTCGGTCTGCACGAAATCGGCGGTCATCGAACTTGTCGACTTGAGATGCGTCTGCACCGACGACAGCGCGCTGGCCGATTGGGCGATAGCGGGCGCCGCCACCGCGAGACCGGCCATGGTGAGCGGCGCGAGCGTCCAGGCGGCGGTGCGGGTAAGGGTCGTCTTGAAAATCATCGGGCTCTCGATCTTGGAAATGGGTGGCCGGTTCGTCGCATCGGCGCATTGAACCCGCGCTGAACCCGGCCTTTAGACGCTGTTCAAGTCGCGACGCAGGCAAAAGGTTCCGTCACCTTTGCTGCCCATATTGATCGGTCAGCACGTCGCGGCGGCCGACGTGGTTGGGCGGGCTGACCAGCCCTTCCTCCTCCATCCGCTCGATCAGGCGCGCGGCGCTGTTGTATCCGATGCGCAATTGCCGCTGGAGCCAGCTGGTCGATGCCTTCTGGCTTTCGACGACGATCTGGCAGGCTTTCGCGTACATGCGGTCCTCGGCGCTGTCGCCGCCCGCGGGCGCGCCTTCCATCGCGAAGCCGCCGTCCTCGGGGTCCTCGGTGACGCTTTCGATATAGTCGGGCGCCCTGCCCCTTCCAGTGGTCGGCGACCGCGCGCACCTCATCGTCGGAGACGAAGGGGCCGTGGATGCGCGTGATCTGCTTGCCGCCGGGGACGTAGAGCATGTCGCCCTTCCCCAGCAGCTGCTCGGCCCCGGCTTCGCCAAGGATGGTACGGCTATCGATCTTCGAGGTGACATTGAAACTGATGCGCGTCGGCAGATTCGCCTTGATGACGCCGGTGATGACGTCGACCGACGGGCGCTGTGTCGCAAGGATCAGGTGGATGCCCGCCGCACGCGCCTTTTGCGCGAGGCGCTGGATCAGGAATTCGACTTCCTTGCCGGCGGTCATCATCAGGTCGGCAAGCTCGTCGACGATGACGACGATCTGCGGCAGCGGCTGGTAATCGAGCGTCTCTTCCTCATAGACGGGCTGGCCGGTGTCGGGGTCGTAGCCGGTCTGGACGCGGCGCCCGAGCGACTTGCCCTTGGCGAGCGCGCCGCGCACCTTGTCGTTGTAGCTCGCGAGGTTGCGCACCGACAGCGACGACATCATCCGGTAGCGGTCCTCCATCTGCTCGACCGCCCATTTGAGCGCGCGGATCGCCTTTTTGGGCTCGGTCACCACGGGGGCGAGGAGGTGCGGGATGTCGTCATAGACGCTGAGTTCCAGCATCTTCGGATCGATCATGATCATCTTCACCTGGTCGGGACCGAGGCGATAGAGCAGCGACAGGATCATCGCGTTCAAACCGACCGACTTGCCCGAACCCGTCGTACCCGCGATCAGCAGGTGCGGCATCGGCGCGAGGTCGGCGATCACCGCGTCGCCGCTGATATTCTTGCCAAGGATGATCGGCAGCGCGCCGGTCTGATCCTGGAACAGACCGCTGCCGATGATTTCATGCAGCACCACCGATTCGCGATGCGCATTGGGAAGCTCGATGCCGATGACGGTGCGGCCGGGGATCGGCGCGATGCGCGCCGACAGCGCCGACATGTTGCGCGCGATATCGTCAGCGAGGTTCGACACGCGGCTCGCCTTGGTACCCGGTGCGGGTTCGAGTTCGTACATGGTGACGACAGGGCCGGGGCGTACCGCAGTAATCACGCCCTTGACCTGGAAATCCTCGAGCACCGATTCGAGCAGCCGCGCGTTGCGCTCGAGCGCCGCCTTGTCGATCTGCCCCGCCGGCCGGTCGGGCGCGGGGGCGAGCAGGTCGATGGACGGCAGCTGATAATTGGTAAAGAGTTCGGTTTGCGGTTTCGGCTTGGGTTTCGACGGCGCCGAACGCTCGGCGGGTTCGGCGATCTCTGGCGGGGCGCGGTCGCTCGGTTCGGCGCGCGGACGCGGACGGATGACGCGCTCCATCAGATTGGGCGCCTTGGCGCCCGCGTCGGCGACTTTGGCGGGTTCGACGATGCGGCCGCCTTCGGGCGCGGGGAGCCGGAGCTTCGCCGACCAGCCCTTTTCAAGCCGCAGCGCACGCCAAGTGAGCCAGAGGCCGAGACCAATAAGGACCAGGATTGTCGCGATGCGGATCAGCGCCGCGGCGGGATCGCCCGCCAGCGCGAACCAGGGTGTGATCGCGCTGCCGAGCACCAGCGCGATGATGCCGCCCCAGCCGGCGGGCAGCGGCGCGCCGCTTGCCGGCGCCCACAGCTCGGCGCCGAGCCCGACGAGCAGGATTCCGGCAAAGCTGTAGGCGAGCTGGCGCGGCCAATAGGGTTGCGGCTCGGCGACCCACAGCCGCCAGGCAATAATGCCGAGCAAAGGCAACAGCAACGCGATTGGCGCGCCGCCGATCGACAGGCCGAAATCGGCGAACCACGCCCCGGCGCTTCCCATCCAGTTCGCCGCGCTGCCGTCGGCGGCGGTGTTGAGCGCGGCATCGGTGCTGTCATAGGTCAGGAGCGCCAGCGTCAGGAACAGCGTGAAAAGTCCAAGCGCGACCGCCGACGCGATCACAAGGCTGCGCGCGATGCTTTGGCGGAAAACGGTGCGCCAATCGGCCTTTGCGGCGATGGGCTTGCGGCTGGCCATGCTGTCTGGGGTCCCTATCGATTAACCACGGGCGATATGCGCATGCGGCGGACTCGCCGTCAAGCGCGGCCCCGTGCTTCCCAATTGTGGCGCGCCCCGCTAGAGCAGGGGCATGAGCGAAACGCTGCGCAGCGATGTCCTGATTTCCGGCGGCGGCCTTGTCGGCCAGGCGCTGGCTCTCGCCCTTGCCCATCACGGCCTGTCGAGCCAGATCGTCGATCCCGCCGACCCGGTCGCAACGATCGCCCCCGGCTTCGACGGACGCGCGTCGGCGATTGCCAGTGCGACGTGGCAGATGTTCGAGGTGCTCGGCATCGCCGATCGCTTGGCCGGTCATGGCTGCCCGATCCATGCGATCAAGGTCAGCGATGGTGGACAGGCTGGCGAACTCGACTTCGTGACGTCACCCGAGGACCGCGCGCTCGGCACGATGATCGAGAATCGCCGGCTTCGCATCGCGCTTGCCGCGGCACTCGCCGATGCGCCGCTCGTGCGGCTTCTCATGCCGGCCGAGGTGACGGCGCGCGAAATCGGCGCGCATGGTGTCACGCTGACGCTCGCGGACGGGACGAAACTGGCGGCGCCGCTGCTGATCGTGGCCGAGGGGCGTCGATCGCCGACGCGCGACGCCGCGGGTTTCACCATCGCGAACTGGTCCTATCATCATCATGCGATGATCGGCGCGGTCGCGCACAGCAAGCCGCACAAAAGCGTCGCGCATGAAATCTTCTTTCCGTCGGGGCCGTTCGCTTTGCTGCCGCTCGTCGACGACGAACGGGGCCGCCACCGCTCGGCCTTCGTCTGGACGGTGGCCGAGAAGGACGGGCCCGGCTTCGCCAAGCTCGGCGAGCGCGGGTTCGTCGCCGAACTCGAAAAACGCGCCGGCGGCCTGCTCGGAACGATGGAGCTGGTCGCGCCGCGCATGACCTATCCGCTCGGTTTCCACCACAGCGCCTCGATCGTCGCGCAGCGCGTCGCGCTCGTCGGCGACGCCGCGCATGGTATCCATCCGATTGCGGGGCAGGGACTGAACCTCGGCCTGCGCGACGTCGCGGCGCTCGCCGAAGTGCTCGTCGAGGGCGCGCGGCTCGGGCTCGATCTCGGCGATGCGGCTTTGCTCGCGCGCTATCAGCGTTGGCGCGGGCTCGACAGCCTGATGGTCAGCCTCGCGACCGACAGCCTGACGCGGCTGTTCGGCATTCCCGGCCGCACCGCCTCGGCGGTCCGCCGCGCCGGGCTCGGTGCGGTACAGCGCATGCCCGCCCTCAAGAATTTCTTCATGGACGAAGCGCGCGGCGAGGCCGGCGACCTGCCGCGCCTGCTGGCCGGCGCCGAGATCTAGGTATTTCCACCTAGCCGGGCGGCACGCCCCCGCTAACCATCGCGCCCTAATCCTCGCCCTGCGGCAATCGTGCCGCACGGGTTGGGGGATATCTCATGTCGGCAAAAAGCGACGCGCTCGAACAGGCGGTTACCGATTGGATCCAGGCGCGTACCGCGCTCGAAAATGCGCCGGGGGCGCGGGCACGCGCCAATGCCGATCGCGCCTTCGCGTGCCTCGCCGCGCTCGCGGCGCCGCGTATCCGCTATTTCACGCGCGCTTATGGCTTGTCCGACGTCGCCGAGGATGCCGAGCAGGTCTGCGCGATCGCGCTCCACCGCGCCGCCGAGCGCTACGACCCGGCGCGGGCGCGCTTTACGACCTATGTGAACTGGCAACTGCGCGCCGAACTGCAGGCGCTGCGCCACCGCCTTCACGGCGACCAGCGCTGCGCCGGGCGGCGGCAGGCCGGCGCGACCCTGTCGCTCGACGCGCTGCTCGACGACGGGTCCGAGGGCTGGCTTACCGATCCCGATGCGGAGGCGGCGACCGAACAGGCCGCAGCCGACGAACTCGCCGGCCTTGTCGCCGACCGCCTCGCAGGCGACTGGGCCGAGCGCCGCCGCAAAGCCTTGATGCGCGGGACGTCCGCGCCCGAAAGGATCGCGGCGCGGGTAACCGCCGAGCAGGCCCTGGTCCGGCGCCATCTGAGCCCGGTCGACGTGGCGGCCGAACGTTTGCGCGAAAGCGACCGCCATATCGTGCGCCGCGCGTTCGCCGACATCATCCGTCACGCCGGTGACAAGCTGCATTAGCGTCAGGACCCTAAGCTTATTGGAGCGTTGCGCGCCCGTCTTCGCCGTCGAAGCGGCCAAAGAATTGCATCATCTGGACGACCAGCTCGGCACGCGCATCGATCGGGCCCGTTTCGAGCAGCGCCTGTTTTGCCGCGGCGTCGAAGGGCGCAATCTGCGCGATTCCGTTGACCAACGTTGCGTCGTCGAGCTGGCCGACCGAATCCCAGTCGACGACATATCCCTGTCGCGCGGCGAAGCGTTTGGCTTCGCGCTCGAGGCTCGCGCGTTCGATACTCGACAAGATGGCATCGTCTTCAGCTTCGACCTCGATCTCGGCCTCGACCTGCCGGAACGGCGTCGTGACATCGAGTTCGCGGCGTACGCGAAAGCGTGCGACGCCTTCGAGCACGAGGTTGAACCGTCCTTCGTCGAGCGCCTCGACATCGACGATGCGCCCGACGCAGCCGATGTCGTAAAGCGCCGGCGGCTCGCGATCCTCTTCGCCGGGCAGAACGCGCGGCTGGATCATCCCGATCTGGCGGTCGCGGGCGAGCACTTCCTGCACCATCGCCGAATAGCGCGGTTCGAAAATATGCAGCGGCAGGTGCAGCCGCGGAAAGAGCACCGCGCCGGGAAGCGGAAAAATCGCAATCCGCTGGATCGTCAAAGGCGCAGCCGCGCTCATCAGCCGAACAGGATCAGCGACAGGCGGCGGCGCTGCGCGGCAACCCACGGGTCTTCAAGGCCGACGGCCTCGAAAAGCGACAGCAGCTTGGCGCGCGCGGCGCCCTCCTGCCATTCGCGGTCGGCGGCGACGATGTGGAGCAGATTGTCGGCGGCGGCATCGCGCTGGCCCGCGCCGATCTCAGCGGTGGCAAGGTCGAAGCGCGCCTGATGATCGTCGGGAGCCGCGGCAACGGCGGCCTCCAGGCCGGCGAGTTCGCCCGCATCGGGAGCATCGGCCGCCAGCGCGAGCGCGCTCTTCGCTTGTGCGATCGCCGGATCGCCCGCTATGTCGGCCGGGACCGCCTCCAGTGCGGCTTGTGCACCCTCGATGTCGCCGGCCAGCAACAGGGCGCGAATCAGCCCGCCGTGCGCGGTGGCATTGTCGGGCGCCATCTCCAGAATCTGCGCAAAAATGCTTGCAGCGCGCGCGCCGTCGCCTTCGGCCAGCACGCTGTCGCCCATTTCGAGGAGCGGCGCGATTTCGACCGCCCGGGCGCTTGCCTCACTCTCGATCGGCAGCTGCGCGAGCAATTGGTCGAGGATCGCCTTCAGCTGGCTTTCGCTGCGCGCGTTGGTCAGGTTGGCGACCGGCTGCCCTGGAAGATGGCGTAGACGGTCGGGATCGACTGCACCTGGAACTGGCTTGCGATAAAGCCGTTGGCATCGACATCGACCTTTGCGAGTATGACGCCCTTGTCGGCATAATCGGCGGCGACCTTTTCGAGCACAGGGGCCAGCTGCTTGCACGGCCCGCACCATTCGGCCCAGAAATCGAGGATGACGAGGCTGGTCATCGACGGTTCGACGACGTCGCGGCGGAAGGCTTCGACGGCTTCCTTTTCCTGCGGATTCAGACCGAGAGTGGCCACGCGAAAATGCTCCTGTTGCTGGTGTGACGCCGCTGCCACCTGGGCGGAGGCGACTCTGCTGTGCACTTATGTGGGAATTTCGGATGATATGCCAACCCTTCGGAGAAAATGCGCAAACAGGGCTTGCCGACTCCGAAACCCGGTGCTAATCGCCCGCCTCACCCGCTGGGAGCCACCCGTTTCCAGCCGCCAGAGCGGGCGTAGCTCAGGGGTAGAGCACAACCTTGCCAAGGTTGGGGTCGAGGGTT
>JACDQN010000545.1 GCA_015657575.1 Sphingopyxis sp. | reverse complement strand
TTTTCGAGCGCGCCTTCCATCCACCATTCGGCCATGCTCTCGCCCGGATGCTGGCGCGCATAGAGCCAGACCTGCGTATCGCCGGTGCCGATTTCGATGCAGTCGATCGGCTGGCCTTCGATGCTGGTGCCGAGGCAGCGATAGGTGACGCCCTCGCATTCGGTGACCGAGGCGATCAGGTCGTGGTGGCGCTCCATCGAATAGGGCGCGAAATAGGCAACCCACAGAATCGGGCTTTCGGCGCTATGCTGCACGGTGAGCGTGCCGGTCGCCGCATCATAGTCAGTGTCGAGGCGGAACCAATGCTCGCGGTCGGTGCTGGCGCACACCGCGTAGCCCGGCCAGCCATCGGGATAGGCCGAGTCGGCAAGGCCGGTGATCGCAAGCTCAAGCGCGTCGCCGATCGCGCACGACACGCGGAAGTGGAACCATTGGAAGAAATCGGACTCGCGATCCTTGCAGATCGACAGGCGCGCGACGTTCCGTCGATCGATTCCACGACGATATTGCCGCTGTCGAAAGCGGCGTTGATGCTGATGGTCATGGGACGCTGATAGTGCGTCCCGATTCCCCGGGGAAGTCCTTGAATAGGGCTTCGGCCAATTTGGCGGCGGCAAGGCTGGGCTGGTTGGCGGGCGCCTTGACCGGAACCGCGGTCAACGCGCGGCCCTCCCACAGCGCCTGCCCGCTCGCGGCATCGTCGATGCGTACCGACAATTGAAGATCGACCATCCGCCGCGGCCCGCCGCCGAGATTGATCCCGAGACCAAGGCCGACGCCCGACCCATAGCTGCCGGTAGATCCGCCGACCCCGACCGACACGGGCGACCGGCGCCCTTCGGAAAGCTGCTCGCTGCGGTCGAAGGAAATGCGGACGAGAAGCGGGGCGCGTTCGTTGCTGCCCGCAGCGACGAGCCCCTGCCGCTGAAGCTGCTGGTCGACGGCAGACCGATAGCTGTTCCATTCGAGCGAAGGCATCGCGGCACCGGGGGCGCCCGTTCCCGAGGCGTCGAGTGGCGCGGTCGCGATCGCGTAGCGCGTACCCGGCGTCCAGCCGGCAACCGCATTGGTGTGGAACCGGGTGACTTCGACCGGCGGAACGGCCGTCGCACAGCCACCGAGCGCGAGCGCCGCTGCGAGGGGCAGGGTCACGGAAAGAGAACGCTTCATGCGTCTATCATGCGCCACATATTATGGCTTGGCAATGAACGGGATAGGCGGCGGCTATCCCATGCCAATGCTCTCAGCGGTAGAAGATGTGGTTGTCGATCTGCGCGATGCGCGTCTTGCGCCAGCCGGGCGAGACATAGCGGGCGTGGAAGAAGAGCGCGCCGGGGGCGTGGTTCTTCCAGCTGCCGTCGCGGGCGATCTGCGCGATCGCGACGGCATTGTTCCACTGCGCGGCGTTGCGCACGGCGGGCATCTTGCCGCCGCGTACGAAGCTGAACTGGCTTTTCTGATGGACGACGCCGCACAGGCTCTTCGGAAAACGGCCCGATTCGGCGCGGTTGATCACGACATGCGCGACCGCCAGCTGGCCGGCGAGCGATTCACCGCGCGATTCGAAATAGACCGCACTGGCGAGGCAGCGCAGTTCGGGATCGATCGCGGCGGGCCTGGCCGTCGCCGCGACGAGTTCGGCCAGCGAATCGGCGGTGACCGGCGCAGGGTTCGGCGCAGGAGCGGATTCGTCCGGGGTCGGGGTAGTGTCTTCGACCGGCCGTTCGGCCTTGGTCGGAAGGTCCGCCTGGTCATCGGCCGGCGTATCGGCGCCTGGCAGGATGATGGCGGGAAGATTGGCGTCGGCTGCAAGATCGCTTGCAAAACCCGGTTCCGCCAGAAGCAGCATGGTGGCGGCAGTCATGCCGACGGCAGCCACGCTGGCCACGTTCAGAATGCGACTCATATAATCCGTCAAACGTGCGGCCGATGAACCGAACCTCTCAAAACAGGCGGGGGGCTATGGCCCTGTATCGCCGCCTGCGGTCATCGTCCGACTGCGTGTCCAAACCGGTTTACCGGGGCTTCGCCAAGGCGATGCAACCCGCGGAACGACCTACGCGTTATCGAAGCGGCGCCAGTTATGGTGCGCCGCAACAGAGTCAAGTTAACGCCGCCCACTCCGCGACGAGTTGTGGCGCATTTGCGATATCCAGTTCGATGATCCAAAGGTCGGGATCGGCATTTCGCCGCCGGTCCTGGTAGTTTTTGCGCGATTCACCATCATTGGGGTCAGTTGGACCGACCGCCTCCCAGATATAGTGGCCGTCGGCGCCGAAGCGCCGTTCGAGCAGCACGCCGGGCACCCCGCGATCGCTGCACTGGACGAGGATGATCCCCGAAGCGTCGTCGCCATGCGCGAGAATCGCGGCAAAACCCCCGGCGGCTTCGGCGCGGCGGAGCAGCAGATCGACGAGAAAACGGCTTTTCAGCCGCACCGGATGGTCCGCGTCGCGGCGTTACGCCGCGTCACGCGTTTCGCCGTCGGCGAGCAACGCATAGAGCGCTTCGTCGCTCTTCGCGCCGCGCAGCCGGTCGGCGATCGCCTCGTTGCGCAGCATCCGCGACACGCCGGCCAGCGCCTTCAGATGATCGGCGCCCGCGTCGAGCGGCGAGAGCAGGATGAAGAGCAGGTCGACCGGGAGCCCGTCGACCGCATTGAAATCGATCGGCTTGGCAAGCTGGAGGAACAGGCCGCGGACGCCGCCGAGGTCGGCCATCTTGGCGTGCGGGAGTGCGATACCGCGGCCGAAGCCCGTCGAACCGAGACGTTCGCGCTCGAGCAAAGCTTCGCTGACCTCGCCCGCATCGAGGCCGAGCGAGCGGCTGGCGAGATCGCCGACGAACGGGAACAGCGCCTTTTTCGAATCGAGCTGCACATGCGCGCGAACGGTCGCCGGATAGAGAAGAGAAGAGAGATTCATCTGTCTGGTCAAATCTTGTAAAACGCCGCGCGTTGCCCGGCCCTATGCCGGCAGGCGATCGCGGTTCCGTCGTGGTAAGCCCGCGCCATCCCGGCATCGGGCATCGTTGGGCGCGGCCCTTAGGCCGGATGGCGAAGAAAATCCAGTCCTATCGTTCCACGCCACGCCCCCGGAGGCCGGTCCAGGCCGAAACCAGCCTGAACCGGTCGCGGCTCAGCGCGGTTCGACCCAGCCGATCGTGCCGTCGTCGCGGCGATAGACCATGATTGTGCGAACCGGTCCTTGCTCGTTGACGAAAAAGCAGCGCGTTGGTGGTTGCGCAGGTCGAGCATCA
>JACDQN010000544.1 GCA_015657575.1 Sphingopyxis sp. | reverse complement strand
GAGCGCAAGCGGATGGAGCGCGACGGTATCAAGTAAGACCGTCTCCCGTTCGGGATCCTGATCGTGAAAAGGGCGCCACGGCAACGCGGCGCCCTTTTTCGTTGTGATGTGCTCCGGAATGTTGGCTTTCGACCGAAAGCGGTCCTCCCCCAACGGGGGAGGGGGACCACCCGAAGGGTGGTGGAGGGGCACGCGAGGTTTGCGCCGCGCCGAACTAACAAGCCTATCATTTCCGGCAACCCATCCGTCGTGCGCCACCTCACCGGCAAGGCAAACCGCCTGTGCCCCTCCACCAGCTTCGCTGGTCCCCCTCCCCGTTCCGGGGAGGATCGGTGAGGGCCGCTCACCACCCCGAAGCCGCCTTTTGCGCATTGGCTGTCGCGTTCAATTGCCTCTGGACCGTGCTGCGCCGCTCCGCCTATAGGCGTGCCGACATTGCCTCCGCGACTTCCTTGCGGGCGGGCAGGGGAAGGATCAGCGAAGATGAGCGTTACGACGGTTCCATTGCGCCCGGTGAGCAAGGGCGGCCTGTGGTTGCTTTGGATCGGCGTCGTCGCGCTGATCGCCGCGGCCGCGGGTTTCGCCTGGTATCAAACGATGGCCGCGCCGACATTTGTGGTTGTGAAGGCCGGCGAAGGCCCGAGCCCGACCGATGGCGATATGGTGCTGATCAAATATAAGGGCACGCTCAGCGACGGCACCGTTTTCGATCAGCAAGAGCAGGCGCCGATGCCGGTCGCCGGCGTGGTTCCGGGGTTCAGCGAGGCGCTCAAGAAGATGCAGCGCGGCGGCAGCTACAAGATCGTCATTCCGCCCGAAAAAGGCTATGGTGCCGAGGCGAAGGGGCCGATCCCGGCGAACAGCACGCTCTATTTCGACGTCGAACTGCTCGACTTCCGCAACGAGGCCGAAGTTCGCGCGATTCAGCAGCAGATGATGCAACAGCAGATGATGCAACAGCAGATGATGCAGCAAGGCGGCCCCGACGCCCCGGGCGCAATGCCCCCGGGAACGCCGGGCCAGTAAACGACCGGGCACGGGCGATCAAAGGCGGCGGTGGGCTAAGGGCTCGCCGCCGTTTTGGTTTGCGATGATCCGGCATTGCGCTCGGCCTCGCGCTCGAGCGCAACCTTGATCATCGCGACGATCGGATCGGCGAGGAACAGGCCCATCAGTCCTAGCAGGGTGCCGAAGAGGATCTGCGCGCCGAGCACGAGCGCGGGGGCGAGATCGACGGTCTTCTTGGCGACCATCGGGACGATCAGATAACCATCGACGGTCTGGACGACGAAATAGATGATGATCGCCCAGATGCCGGTGTCGAACCCGGCCGAGAAGCCGACGAGAACGAGCAGCACGCCCGAGACGATCGCGCCAATATTGGGAATGAAGGCGAGCAGGCCGGTGAGGAGGCCCATCAGCGCTGCCATCGGAATGCCGACGGCGAGGCAGGCGAGCCAGGTGCCGACCCCCTCGACCAGCATGCCAAGCAGGCGGCCCGCCATCAGGCGGCGCAGCGTGAAGCCCATGCGCGCGGTGGTGATATAGAAATTCTCGCGGCTCTTCATTGGCAGCATCCACGCGAGACCGCGTTCGTAGAGCCGCGGTTCGATGGCAATGAAGATACCGAGCACGATGATCATCACAAGGCTGGTGAGCCCTCCGAGTACGGTGCCGACCGCAGCGGTGACGCGGCCGACGGTACCGGCGATATTGTCGGTGATCGTCTTGGTATCGAGCTGGAAATTGCCCATGCCATGTTCGCTGGCCCATGCGGCGATACGCTCGATCTGCGCCATGACCACGGTCTGCAGCGTCGCGGCCTGATCGGCGATCTGCGAACCCGCGAACATGATGGTCCAGCCGAGAAAGGCGAGCAGCGACAGGCAGACGATGAGCAGACGCCAGCCGCGCGCGATCGGAAGGACGCGGCCGAGCAGGCGGGTACCGCCGTCGAGCATCGACGCCATGACGATCCCTGCAAAGATCAGCAGGATCGGCTGGATCAGGACGATGCAGACGCCGATCAGCAGCGCGAGGCCGAGCCAGACGCCTGCGCGGAGAAGCTCGGTACGGACGAACTGGCTGCGGATTTCGGTGGGGCCGGGGGCTTCGATATGGACCGTGCTGGCGGGCTTGGGCGGTGCCTTGGCGCTCGTTCGCGTTCGTCCCTTGGCCACCGCCATGCCTGCGCTCCCTATTTGCTCTCGCTCTGACGCTCGGGTCGCAGGTTGGTTCCGGCGCGGCCCGAACGCAGGGCGTTGAACCAGCTGACGGGATTATACCATTGCGCACTTCCGTCGGTCGAAAAGCTGATGATTTCGGCGCGGCCGGCGATGGCGTCGAAGGGGACGGGGCCGCCGAGGCCCTTGTTCGCGGTCGGTACGCGGCTGTCGGCGCTGCCGTCGCGGTTGTCGCCCATCAGAAAGACATGGTCGGCGGGCACGGTGACGGGGCCGTAGTCGTCCGACTGGTACTGGCCGAGGTCGATCGTGTCGAAGGTCGCGCCGCCGGGCAGCGTTTCGCGCACGATCGGCACTTCGAGCACCTGTTTGCCGTCGGCGCCGCGGGTCACGAAGCCCTGCAGGCTGCTGTCACCCGGCGTGTTGAGATCGACGGGGATCGACAGCATCGGCTGCACCTCTCGCTTCACGGGCGTGCCGTTGATGATCAGCGCGCCGCCCTTCAATTGGATCGTATCGCCGGGCAGGCCGATCACGCGCTTGATATAATCGATGCGATTGTCCGGATGCTCGAGCACGACAATGTCGCCGCGCTCGGGCAGCTTGCCGAACAGGCGGCCGGCGAATTTGGGCGCAAGGTGAAAGCTCACCGAGGAATAGGACCAGCCATAGGGATATTTGCTGACGATCAGCCGGTCGCCGTTGCGCAGGACCGGCATCATCGAATCGGATGGGATGTAGAAAGGCTTGGCGACGCAGCTATGGATGCCGAGCACGAGCAACAGGATTACCGCTATATCGCGGATCAATTTACCCCAGCTGCCCTCGTCCTGCGTCGTGCTCCGCTTTTTGCCTCTCGCCATTATATGGTCAGTCCTTGATTGCTTCGATGATGACGAAAGCCTGCGCCCAGGGATGGTCGTCGGTCAGCGTCAGATGGATATGGGCGCTATGGCCCGCCGGGATCATTTCGGCGAGCCGCGCCGCGGCGCCGCCGGTGAGCGCGAGCGTCGGCGCGCCCGAGGGCGCGTTGACCACGCCGATGTCCTTCATGAACACGCCGCGCTTGAAACCGGTGCCGACGGCTTTCGAGAAGCCTCCTTCGCGGCGAAGCGTTTGGCGTAGGTGCCCGCGCGGGTGAACGGCCGCCGTG
>JACDQN010000543.1 GCA_015657575.1 Sphingopyxis sp. | reverse complement strand
CGCGTAGCAGATCGAGGCATTCCTGATGCAGGTCAGCATGCCCAGCGCCAGCACATCGACCTTCATCAGCGCGAGCGCGTCGATGTCGTCCTTATCCCATTCGATGAAGGTCCGGTCATCCATCGCCGCATTATGGATGGGAACCAGCTCGTCGAGCCTTCCTTCGGTCAGGACGAAGCCGCCGACGTGCTGCGACAGATGTCGTGGGGCTTTTAACAATTCGTCGACGAACCGGTGCAGGCGCTCGATCTCGCCATTGTGCGGATTGAGGCCGGCCTCGACCAGACGCTCGACGGGCACCTCATCGCCCCAGCTCCCCCAGCTCGTGTCGGCGAGCCGCTGCGTAACATCCTCGCTGAAGCCTAGTGCCTTGCCGACCTCCCGGATCGTGCTGCGCGGGCGGTAATGGATGACCGTTGCAGCGATCCCGGCACGCTCGCGCCCATAGCGCTCATAGATGTGCTGAATAACTTCCTCGCGGCGTTCATGCTCGAAATCGACATCAATGTCGGGAGGTTCGTCGCGCTCCGCCGAGACGAAACGCGAAAAAAGAAGCTTGTGTTCAATCGGATCGACCGATGTGACGCCAAGCAGAAAGCAGACGATCGAATTGGCAGCCGATCCTCGGCCCTGACACAGAATGGGAGGCTTCTGAGCGCGAGCGAAGCGGACGAGGTCATAAACCGTCAGGAAATAATAGACGTAGCTCCGTCGCCTGATGAGGCGAAGTTCGTTGCCGATCAGCTTCCGAACTTTCGGTGGGAGCGGCGTATCGTAACGTTTCTCGGCCGCGGTTTTCACCAGATGATGGAGATAATTGAAAGGTTTCCACCCAGGCGGGACCGGCTCGTGCGGATATTCATATTGCAGGTCTTTAAGGTCGAATCGGATGCGGGCGAGCAGCTTTGCGCTTTGCTCGATCGCCTTGGGATAGCAATCAAACAATCGCTTCATCTCGGCTGGCGCTTTCAGATACCGTTCGCCATTGGCACGGAGCAACCTGCCCGCCTTCGAGACCGTCGTTCCCTCGCGAATGCAGGTGATGATATCGTGGAGCGGGCGCTGTGCCTTGGTCGCATAGAGCGCATCGTTGGTGGCGAGGAGCGGGACGCCGGTCGCTGCTGACAGGCGTTGCAGTTCAGCCAGACGGCGCGCATCGGCGCCCGCTTGCGGCATCGTGGCCGCCAGCCAGACCGACTTCGGGCGTTGGCGCTTGAGGGTCCGAAGCAATGTCTCGTTGCCCTCCATCGCGATGAGGAGCAGATCGTCGCAATGGCCGAGCAGATCGCCCAGTTCGAGAATGCAGTTGCCTTTTTTTGCGCGCAGATTGCCGGTCGAAAGAAGGCGCGTCAGCCGGCCCCAGCCTGCACGATTGACGGGGTAAGCGACGATATCGGGCGTGCCGTCGACAAAGACGAGCCGGGCGCCGAAGACCAGCCGGAAGCCCTCCACCATCTCTGGCTTCTTGACTTGCTGCTCTTTTAGAAAGGCCCAGGCCCGCACCACCCCCGCCACGCTGTTGCGGTCGGCGATGCCGATGCCTGCCATGCCGAGCGCGATCGCTTCGGCCACCATCTCGGCCGGGTGCGATGCGCCGCGCAGGAAG
This sequence comes from Sphingopyxis sp., assembly GCA_015657575.1. Classification (GTDB taxonomy): domain Bacteria; phylum Pseudomonadota; class Alphaproteobacteria; order Sphingomonadales; family Sphingomonadaceae; genus Sphingopyxis. Next base: position 6,038 of record JACDQN010000543.1, on the reverse strand, counting down.
CTGTAGTTGGTTGCGGCCACCAGTTCGGCGAAGCCGGATTCGGTTTCGGTCGCATCGCTCATGCGAAGACCCCGTGGATGTACCAGCGCGGGTCGGGCTTTTCGTCGTAGAGGCCGTGGCGGAAGAGCCAGAAGCGGCGACCCTGCGCATCCTCGACGCGGTAATAGTCGCGCGTCAGCCCGCCATTGTCGCGGCGGCGCCACCATTCGGCGGCGATGCGCTCGGGCCCCTCGTAGCGGCGCACGGCATGAAAGGCGCGGCGCCAGCGAAAGCGCTGCGGGGGGCCGTCGGGGACCTCGGCGATCACCTCGATCGGCTGCGGCGGGTCGAAGAGGTGGAAGGGGCGCGTCGGCGGCTCGCCGGGCTCGGGCGTCTGCCAGGGCAAGGGGGCGGGCGCGTCGATCGCGGGCAGTTCGAGTTGCGCCTGTTCGGGGATGTGGGTGTCGGTGGGGCGGAAGCGACGCACACGGTGTCGTCCAAGCCGGGTCGCGAGCCGGTCGGCGAGTTCGTCCATTGCGGCGCCTTCGTTCGCCGCGCGCGCCGCGCCGCCTTCGAGCTTGAGCTGGCTCGCGCCGAGCGTTTCGAGGCGCGGCACCGCGAGGCGGATCATGTCGAAGCCGAAGCCGGGATCGAGCGGGTCGGCGAGGCCGTCCAGGCGCTCGGCGAAGAGCCGCATGACGAGGCCGGCGTCGCGTGTGGGGTGCCCCGTCTCGATCGCGATCGTCCGTGCGAGGCCGTCGCTGCGAAAGAAGGTCGCGCGGAAATGGCGCCCGCCCTTGCCGCGTCCGGTCAGGATATCGATCGCCTCGGCGGCGAGTTCGGCAAGGACTTGGGTGGCGTGCGCGGTGCTGCCGAGCGGCTCGGCGAAGCGGCGTTCGGCGGCGACCGGAGGAGGCGTTATGCGCGGGTCGAGCGGGCTTGGAGCGTCGCCGAGGATGCGCCGCAGCGCCATCGCGGCGCCTGCACCGAAGCGTGCGGCGAGGTTCGCCATCGGGCGGCTCGCGAGGTCGCCGATCGTCTTGAGCCCGGCGCGGACGAGTGCGGTCGTCGCCTCGGCGTCGAGTTCGAGCGCGGCGACGGGCAGGCGGCGAATCGCGCTGTCTTCATCGGGCGCCGGGCGCGCCTGATAGCGCGCGAGCGCGCGCGCGGCGTCGGCGGTCGGACCGAGCGCGTGACGCAGCGTCATGCCGAGGCGCGTGAAGCGCATGTCGATATCCGCGACCAGCCCCGCCTCGCCATCGAACAGATGCTCGGCCCCCGCGATGTCGAGGATCAGCCCGTCGGGGGCGTCGAGCGCGACGAGCGGCGTGTAGCGCGCGCAGCCCTGCGCGAGCCGGTCGAGCCAGTCCTGGTCGAGCACCGGATCGTGCGCAACGACGAGGAGGTCGCCGACCTGCGCGCGCGCATCGGCGAGCGGCATGCCGACGCGCAATCCGACCGCGAGTGCGGCCGTATCGACGCTGGCGAGGCGCATCGCGCCGCGCTGCTTTTCGGCGAAGACGAGCGGGGCGTCAGGCGGCCGCAGCGCCGTGCGAAGCCATCGCTCGGCGGGCAGGAAGGGGAAGAAGAGCGCCAGATAGCGCCGGGTCCCCGAAGCAGTTTTCGTCATGGTTCCAGTCCAGTCGCCAGCGCATCCCCGCTGGCCCGCCGCGCCAGCGCAGCAGTTCGAGATCGAAGGCAGGCGCCCCCGGCGCATTGGCTTCCAGTTCGCGCGAGGCGGCGGCGGCGACGCTCCAGCGCGTTTCGGCGACGCTCGGTGCGGGCGCGGCATTGAGGCGCAGCATCAGCAGCGTGGTCCCCGCATCGCGCGCGCCAAGCGCGAGACGGCGTCCGGCGGTCAGGTCGAGCAAAGGGAATTTGCCCCAGCTTTCGACGATCACCGCCGCCGATCCGGCGCAGCGGATCGCATCGTTCGCGCAGGCGAGCAGCATTTTGGGGTCGGCCGCCTCGACGAGCAGCAGCCGGTCGGGGTCGCCGCCAAGCTCGGCGATCCCAGGCGCATAGATATGCCCGCACCGCTTGCCGGCATCGCTTGTGCGCAGCCAGATCAGCGGCGCCTTTCCCGGGGTGCGGAGCGCGATCAGCGCGGCGAAGGCGGCGGCGCTCGTCGCATCGAGCGCGTCGGCGGCGAAAAATTCATGGGTGCGGCCGATCATCAGCCCGCCGCCCAGCGCTTCGTCGAAGCGCGCGTGTCCGCTCGCCAGCCAGCCTTCGCTTCGGCGGCTTTTGAGACCGCCATCGGCGGTCAGCCGGGCGATACGCTGACGCAGCCCGGCGAGTGAGGGGGACGACTCGCGCATCATTTGTTCCTGATATGTTCTAATAACGCTTTTGCTCCGACTTTTGTCAAGGCGTAGAAGGCTGTGCCGATTTGTTTCACGCGAAGACGCGAAGGCGCGAAGACGATCGTTCGGGCCGATAGGCCCGCTTTCCCCTTTTTCGGTGTGGTGACCGCGCCGCTCGAAGAGAAAAACCGCTTCGCGGCTGGCGCAACCTCTTCGCGTCTTCGCGTCTTCGCGTGAAATATTCTAGCGCGTCGCCGCCTCAGTCCCCGCACTGCTGTCGCCGCCCAGCGCGCGGAACAGCGCGATTCGCGTGCTGACGAGCAGCAATTGCGTTCCGATCTCGCTCCGCCGCGCTGCATAGAGGCTGCGCTGCGCGTCGAGGCTCGACAGGAAGCTGTCGACCCCGCCCTTGTAGCGCGCGTCGGTCAGCGTCGCGGTGTCGGCCGCCGCTTCGCTGTTTGCGGCGGCGGCGCGAACGCGTTCCGCAATCGTGCCCTGCACCGCGAGCGCGTCGGCAACTTCGCGGAAGGCAGTCTGGATCGCGCCCTCATAGCCCGCGAGCGCCGCGTCGCGCTGCGCCTCGCTGACCGCGACGCCGGCGCGGCGGCCGCCGGCGTCGAAAATCGTCGCGGCGGCGTCGCCGCCCGCGGACCAGTTGAACGAACCGCCGTCGAACAGGCTGGAGAGCGCATTGCTCGCGAAGCCGAGCAGGCCGGTGAGCGAAATCGCCGGGAAGAGGCGCGCGCGCGCGACGCCGATATCGGCATTGGCGGCGCGCAGATCATATTCGGCCTCGATCACATCGGGGCGGCGCAGCAGGATTTCCGAACTCACGCCGGCGGGCGGTGCGACGACCGAAGGCGTGACCTCGGTCAGGCTGGCGGGGAGCAGCGTGCGATCGACATCGCCGCCGACGAGCAGACGGATCAGATTTTCGTCCTGCGCGAGCGCGGTCCTTTGCTGCGCGATCGAATCCTCGGCGGTGGCGAGAATCTGTTCGGCCTGGCGCAGATCGGTGCGCGGTGCGACGCCGCCGTCGAGCCGCGCCCGGGTCAGCCGCACGCTTTCGCGCGCATTGGCGGCGGTGTCCTCGGCGATCTGGAGCAGGTCGCGGTCGGCGCCATAGGTCGCCCAGGCGTCGGCGAGATTGGCGATCAGCGCGAGGCGCACGGTGCGCGACGCCGCCTCGGTGCCGAGCGCGCGATTGCGGTCGGCCTCGGTCGCATTGGCTAGGCGGCCGAACAGGTCGAGCTCGAAACCGGTGATGCCGCCGCGCAGCGAGAAATCGCCGCTGCCGTTTCCGGGGCCGCTATCCGAATAGCCCGCCCCCGCGCTGACGCCGAGTTCGGGAAATTGCGCCGACCGCGTAACGCGCACCTGCGCGCGCGCCGCGGCGACATTGGCATAAGCGATGCGGAGGTCGCGATTGTTGACGAGCGCCTGTTCGATCAGCGCCTGCAGGCGCTGATCGGTGAAGACGCTCTTGTAGGAGAGAATAGGCAGCGCCGCTTCGCTCTGCAGCAGATAGGCGTCGCCGACCGGCCAGCCTTGCGGGACCGGCGGCGCGGGCAGCACGGTCTTGGGCGCGAGCGAGCAACCGGCGAGCGCGAACGCGCCCGCGAGGAGGAGTGTGCGGACGGCGATCATGCCGGCGCCTCGGCGGCGCCCGTGCCGTCATCCTTCTTCTTGCCGAAGCGGGCGCGCACCGCCGCAAGACCGTCACGCACGCCGCGGCGGACGAGCACGAAGAAGAGCGGGATGAAGAAGATCGCGAGGAAAGCGGCGGTGAGCATGCCGCCGATCACCGAGGTGCCGATCGCGACGCGGCTGTTCGCGCCCGCGCCGGTGGCGATCGCGAGCGGGAGCACACCGAAGATGAAGGCGAAGCTCGTCATCAGAATCGGGCGCAGGCGGATTCGCGCGGCCTCGACCGCGGCCTCGATCACCCGCTTGCCCTTGCGTTCCTCCTGCTCGGCGAATTCGATCATCAGGATCGCATTTTTCGCCGCGAGCCCCATCGTCGTCAGCAGGCCGATCTGCAGATAGACGTCATTTTCGAGCCCGCGCAGATTGACCGCGAACACGGCGCCGATCAGCCCCAGCGGAATGACGAGCAGCACCGCGAGCGGGATCGACCAGCTTTCGTAGAGCGCGGCGAGGCACAGGAAGACGACGAGCAGCGACAGCCCATAGAGCAAGGGTGCCTGCCCCGAAGACAGCCGCTCCTGATAGGAGGAACCCGACCAGGCGACGCTGGTCCCGGGGATTTCGCCCGCCATGCGCTCCATCTCGTCCATCGCCTCGCCCGAGCTGGTGCCGGGCGAGGGCTGGCCCGAGATTTCGAACGCGGGGACGCCCTGGAAACGCGAACTGCTGCTCGGCGTCGTCGACCAGCCGACCGTGGCGAAGGCCGAGAAGGGCGACATTTCGCCGTCGCCCGAGCGGACATACCATTGCCCGAGATCTTCGGGCTTGGCGCGATAGGGGGCGTCGCCCTGGACATAGACGCGTTTGACGCGCCCCTTGTCGATGAAGTCGTTGACGTAGCGTCCGCCCCACGCGGTGGCGAGCGTCGCGTTCACGTCGCCGTTGTTGATGCCATAGGCCGTCAGACGCTGCGTATCGACGTCGATCTTGAGCGTCGCGACGTCGGGCAGGTCCGACAGGCGGACCGAGGTCAGCTTGGGGTTGGCGTTGGCCGCCGCGAGCAGGCGCTCGCGCGCGGCGACGAAGTCGTCGCGGCTCATTCCGCTGCGGTTCTGGAACTGCATGGTGAAACCCGACGAATCGCCAAGGCCGCGCACCGCGCCCGGAACGAGCGCGAAGATATGTGCGTCGCGAAGGCCGCTCAGCGCCTTGCGCGCGCGTTCGGCGATCGCGTCGGCGGTATTCTCTTTGCCCGGCCGGTCGTCCCAGTGGGTCAGGTTGACGAAGCCCTGGCCGGTGTTCTGCCCCGCCGCCGCTCCGCCGCCGCCGCCTGCGATCAGGAACAGCGCCTGCGTATTCGCCTTTTCCTCGGTCAGCATATATTTTTCGATTTCGTCGCGCACTTCGAGCGTGCGCGCCTGTGTTGCGCCCGCGGGCAGGCGGAACTGGACCTGGACGCGGCCCTGATCCTCCCCGGGCAGGAAGCCGCCCGGGAGGCGGAAGAACAGGATGGCGAGCAGCGCGAGCAGCACGACATAGATACCAAGGAACAGCCATTTGCGGTCGACGACCTTGGTCACGCTGCCGACATAGCGCTCGACCGATCGGTCGAAGCGGGTGTTGAAACCATTCTTCGCGCGTTCGAGAAACGCGTGAGCGCGCGGAAAGCGCCCGCCGCCTGCCGTCGCTTCGCCATGCGACTTGGGTTTCAGCAGCGTCGAGGTCAGCGCGGGGCTCAAGATCAGCGCGACGAGCACCGACAGCATCATCGCCGCGATGATCGTCACCGAGAACTGCCGGTAGATGACGCCTGTCGAGCCGCCGAAGAAGGCCATGGGAAGGAACACCGCCGACAGCACGAGCGCGATCGCGATCAGCGCGACCTGCAATTCCTTCATCGACTGGATCGTCGCTTCGCGCGCCGACATGCCGGGATTTTCTTCCATCAACCGCTCGACATTCTCGACCACGACGATCGCGTCGTCGACGAGCAGGCCGATCGCGAGCGTCAGCCCGAACAGCGTCAGCGTGTTGATGCTGAAGCCCAGCATATAGAAGATGGCGAAGGTGCCGAGCAGCACGACGGGGACCGCGATCGCGGGGATG
>JACDQN010000542.1 GCA_015657575.1 Sphingopyxis sp. | reverse complement strand
TCGAACCTGTGACCTCTGGCCTTCGGAGGGCAGCGCTCTATCCAGCTGAGCTACGGGTGCCGGTAGAGCGCGGCCTCTAGCAAGAGCCGCGCCGGGCAGCAATGGCCTATCGACCGCGCGGCGCCGATGTGCGAAGCGGCGCCATGGGCATCGGGGATCTGGCGTGACATCATCCGAACAAAGCTGGCCGATGGCCGCCGATCTGTACGGCGAGATGCAGCTCGAGGCGCATCCGCCCGCGACGCGGCGCTGGCGCGACTATGCGCCCGGGATGCTCGTCACCGCCATCGCCGCGCTCGCCGCCGCGTGGCTCGCCGATCATTATGCAGCCCCGATCGTGCTGATGGGGCTGCTCATCGGGCTCGCCCTCTCCTTCCTGTCGCAGGACAAGCGGACCCACGCCGGGCTCGATCTGATGTCGCAGACCGCGCTGCGCATCGGCATCGTGCTGGTCGGCGCGCGGATCACCGCGGCGCAGCTCGCCGAACTCGGCCCGCTGCCCTTCGCCCTGCTCGTGCTGATCATGCTCGCGGTGATCGTCGTGACCGTCGCGAGCGCACGCTTGTTCCGGCAGGACAGCCACGCCGCGCTCCTCGCCGGCGGCGCGACCGCGATTTGCGGCGCCTCGGCGGCGCTCGCGCTCTATTCGCTGATCGGCGACAAGCGTGTCGATCAGGCGCGCTTCACGCTGACACTCGTCGGCATCACCGTCGCGAGCGCGCTCGCGATGACGCTCTATCCTGTGCTCGCGGCGCAGCTTGGTCTCACCGACACGCAAGCGGGTTTCCTGATCGGCGCGTCGATCCATGACGTCGCGCAGGCGATCGGCGGCGGCTTTTCCTATTCGCCCGCCGCGGGCGAGGTCGCGACGATCGTCAAGCTGACGCGCGTCGCGCTGCTCGCGCCGATGCTGCTGCTCGTCGCGATGTGGCTCGCGCGCGGCGGCGCTTCCGGCACCGCGCGCATCCCGCTCCGCCTGCCCTGGTTCATCCTCGGCTTTCTCGCGGTCGCCGCGCTCAACTCACTGGTCGTGCTGCCCCAGCCCGTTCGCGACGCGGCGGGGATCGGCGCGCAGGCGCTGCTGCTGCTCGCCATCGTCGCGACGGCGATGAAAGCGCGGCTTTATCTGTTGATTGACCAGGGATGGCGCAGCTTCACGCCGATCGTCGTCGCGACGCTGACCAGCTTTCTGCTTTCGCTGGCGGCAGCTTACAGCCTGTGACGCCGTGACGTCGGCTCAAGCTGTTGATAAATCAATTTTTTGGTAGCGCCCAGCTGACCGTCAGCTGCGTCGCGCGGCGCGGAATATCGAGCTTGGCCTCGCTGAAATTGGCCTTTTCGTTCGGCGGCAACATGCGCACTGGCGGCTTGATCGTCCAGCTGTAGACGATCGTGCCCTGCGCATCGCGCAGCTCGGCCAGAATCGGCGGCACGCGCTGTTCGCGGTCGGTCGGGTTGATGATCACCCCCGAGGCGGCGAAATAGATGGTGCCGTCGGCAAGCTCGCGATGATCCTGGTTCGGCGGCAGCTCGATCACCAGATCGGGCTCGTCGCTCATGCCCGGGATGCCCAGCCCCTGCGCCCAGCCCGGCAGCCCGAAATAATAGAGACCCGCGGTCGCCGCGACCATCGCGGCGGCCGCGGCGGCGGCGATCATCGTCCAGCGCTTGGCCGGATTGCGGCGCGGCCGCCGGAAAGGCAGCGGCGATTCCGTTTCGGAAGGGGGCGGCACGCGCGAGGCCGGTTCGGGCGCGGCAAAGGCCTGTGGCGGAGGCGGCGGAGCCGGGTCCGCGACCGGTTCGGACACCGCGGGAGCAGCAGGCGCTTCGGTCGCGGGCGCCGAAACCGGCTCTGGCGTAGATGCCGGTGCGGGCTGGGCCGGCGGCTCGGCGGATGCGGCGGCTGGCGGCGCAGCGGCGGGCTCCTGAAACCAGCTGTGCCGGCAATTGGCGCAGCGCACGGTACGGCCCGTCGCTCCGATCGCCGTATCGGGCACGACATAACGCGTATGACAGGACGGGCAGGCGAGGATCATTGTCTTCCTCTAAACACGCCGATTCGCGCGTTGCAAGCACTGCGTGGCATATGGCGCGACACTCCCCGCTTTACGTCGCCCGGCTGCCGTGTAACAGGCGTCGCTATGAGCGCAGAGGCTCCCTCGTTCACGGCACCCGCGACGGCGCGAAACCGCGCCCCGACGGTGACGCCATGACGGATATGGCGAACCCGCGACCGGGGGGCGCGATGGTCGAATTCAGCGGCGTCGGGCTGCGCTATGGCCCCGATGCCGAGATTCTTTCGGACATCAGCTTCAATCTTCAACCGGGGAGCTTCTATTTCCTCACCGGCGCGTCGGGTGCCGGCAAGACCTCGCTGCTCAAGATGCTCTATCTCGCCCAGCGCCCGAGCCGCGGCATCGTGCGCCTGTTCGGCGAGGATCTGGTGTCGATGCCGCGCCACCGCCTGCCTGGATTTCGCCGCCGCATCGGCGTCGTGTTTCAGGACTTCCGCCTGCTGCCGCACTTGTCGGCGCGCGACAATATCGCGCTGCCGCTGCGCATTGCCGGGGTCGGCGAAGAGGATCTGTCGGGCCCGGTCGGCGAAATGCTCAGCTGGATCGGGCTCGGCGAGCGCGCCGATGCGCGCCCCGCGACGCTGTCGGGCGGCGAGCAACAGCGCGTCGCGATCGCGCGCGCGGTGATCGCGCGCCCGCAACTGCTGGTCGCCGACGAACCGACGGGTAACGTCGACCCCGACATGGCGATGCGCCTGCTCGGCCTGTTCGAGGCGCTCAACCGCCTCGGCACCACCGTCGTCGTCGCGACGCACGACATCCATCTGATCAGCCGCATCGAAAATGCCCAGATGATGCGGCTCGAAAAGGGCCGCCTCTCCGACCCCACCGGCGCGCTGCGCTATCCGCCGAACCGGACGTGACGGGGGCTCGATGATCATCCCGCGCGTTCCCGCCCAGCATCGCCGCCTGCTCCCCGATCGCCGCCTGTCGGGGCCGACGCCGTGGGTGATCGCGATCCTGATGCTGCTCACCCTGCTTGCCGCCGCCGCCGGGGTCGGGCTCGCGCGATCGGCCAATGCGATCGGCAGCGCGATCGCCGGGCGCGTGACGGTGCAGATCGTCACCGCCAACCCGGTCGTGCGCGCCGAGCAGGCCGCGGCGCTCCGCCGCGCCGCCGCGGCACAGCCCTTCGTGCGCACGGCGCGCGCGGTCGAACAGGCCGAACTCCGGGCGACGCTCGGCCAATGGTTCGGCACGACCGAGGGCGACGATCCGGTGCTCCGCTCGCTTCCGCTGCCCGCGCTGGTCGACATCGACTTCGTCGGCGAGAATCGTGCCGGCCATATGGCGCAGCTGCGCGCGCTCGTCGCGCGCGAGGCGCCGGGCGCCCGGATCATCCCGCACGCCGAATGGCTCGGTCCCGTCGCGCGGCTGATCCGCAGCCTTGCCTGGGTCGCCGGCGGGCTCGTGCTGCTGATGACGCTCGCGAGCGCCGCTGTCGTCATCATGACCGCGCGCGCGGCGCTCGGCACCCATTATGCGACGATCGAGATGCTCCACCTGATCGGCGCGACCGACCAGCAGATCACCCGGCTGTTCCAGCGCCGTATCGCGATCGACACGGCTTACGGGATCGCGCTCGGCACCGTCGTGGCGGCGGCGATCCTGCTGCTCATCGGCTGGCAATGGTCGGGTGTCACATCGGGACTCGCGGAGACCGCGTCGCTCGGCCCCGCGGGCTGGGCGCTCTTGCTGGCGCTGCCGCTATTGGCTATCGCGCTTGCAGCTCTCACGGCGCGGCAAACATTGCTCGCCGCGCTCAAGAAGATTCTATGATCAAGCGCCTGATTTCGCTTCTTTTCCTGGCATGGGTTCTGGGTTTCGCCTGGTTCGCGCTGCTGCTTCCGCAGCCGGCGCCCGACCAGAAAACCGACGCGATCGTCGTGCTGACCGGCGGTCCCGGCCGCATCGACCGCGCGCTCGAGCGGCTGGAGGCGGGCGACGCCAAGCGGCTGCTGATCAGCGGCGTCGCGCGCGAGGTGAAGCCGCGCGAACTCGCCGCCGAGTATAAGCGCCCGCTCGACCTGTTCGAATGCTGCATCGCGCTGGGGTTCGAAGCGGAGGATACCCGCTCGAACGCCACCGAGGTCGCGACCTGGGTTGCGCGGCGCAACTATAAGAGCATCCGGCTGATCACCACCGACTGGCACATGCGCCGCGCCGAATATGAAATCGGCCGCGCCATCGGCGACGCGGTGACGATCCTGCCCGACGCGGTGCGCAGCCAGCCCAATTTCGCGACCTTGTTCCGCGAATATCATAAATATCTGGCGGGACTGGCCGGCGGCTTCCTCGGGCTGTGAGCGTCATGCGCTATGTAATCGCCCTTTTCCGCTCGATTCTCTTCTGGATCCTGTTCGTGCTGATGAGCAGCTTCAGCTCGATCGGCGCGGTGGTCTCGCTCCCCGTCTCGCACCGGGCGACGATCTGGTTCGTGCGCATCTGGGCGCAATTCCACCGGCTGATCTGCCGGTTCGTGCTCGGGCAGCGGATCGTCGTCGAGGGCGAGATGCCCGATATTCCGGTTCTCTATGTCTTCAAGCATGAAGGCGCGTTCGAAACGATCGAGCAGCCGGGGCTCTTCAAGCATCCGGCGGTCTTTGCGAAGGAGCAGCTGTTCTCGATCCCCGTCTGGGGTCAGGCGGCGCATTTCTATGGCCTGATCCCGGTCGATCGCGACGGCGGCGGCAAGGCGATGCGCGCGATGCTGAACGCCGCCAAGGCCGCGCTGGCCAAGGACCGGCCGCTGGTGCTGTTCGCCGAGGGCACGCGAATCCCGCATGGGCTGGCCCCGCCTCTGCGCTCGGGCTTTGCCGGTATCTACCGTCTGCTCGGCGTGCCCGTGATCCCGGTCGCCGTGAACAGCGGCATCGCCTATCCGCCGCGCCGCTGGGTCAAATGGCCGGGGACGATCACCTACAAGGTCGGCGAGACGATTCCCGCGGGCTTGCCGCGCGAGGAAGCCGAAGAGCGCGTCTGGCGTGCGATCAACGCGCTGAACCCGCCCGAGGCCTTGCTCGAAGGCAAAGCCTCGGCTTAGTGCTTGCGCCCGAAATCGGGCGCCGCATCGTCCTGTCCCTGTTCGATGATCGACCGCCGGATCGCGCGCGTCCGCGTGAACCAGTCCTCGAGCTTCGCCCCGTCGCCGCGGCGGATCGCCTGCTGGAGCACGGTCAGATCCTCGTTGAAGCGCTGCAGCGTCTCGAGCACCGCATCGCGGTTGGCGAGGAACACGTCGCGCCACATCACCGGGTCGCTCGCCGCGATGCGCGTGAAGTCGCGGAACCCCCCCGCCGAATATTTGATCACTTCGCTCTCGGTGACTTCCTCGAGCTCGCTCGCGGTGCCGACGATCGTATAGGCGATGAGGTGCGGCAGATGGCTCGTCACCGCGAGTACCATGTCGTGGTGCGCCGCATCCATGACATCGACCTTGGCGCCGAGCGCTTCCCAAAAACCCGACAGCGCCGCCACCGCATCGGCCGGAGCATCGGCACCCGGCGTGACGATGCACCAGCGCCCTTCGAACAGGGACGCAAAGCCTGCCGCGGGACCGCTGTTCTCTGTCCCCGCCACCGGATGTGCGGGAATCACGACATGATCCGGGAGCGCCTTCGTCAGCGCGTCGGCCACCCCGGCCTTCGACGAGCCGACGTCCGATACGATCGCGCCCGCCTTCAGCCCCGGCGCGGCCGCCGCCGCTGCATCGGCCATGCACCCCACCGGCACCGCGAAAATGACGAGATCGGCCTCGGTAACCGCGGCCGCCGGATCGTCGGCGATCGTGTCGCAAAGCCCCAGGTCGCGTGCGGCCCCACGCACCGTTGCGCTGGCGTCGTGACCGGTGACCGCCACATGCGGCAGCCTTGCCTTGACTGCGCGCGCGATCGAGGAGCCGATCAGGCCCAACCCGATGACGGCGACGCGCTCTATCGCCATCAGCCGTTCAGCGCGGCGCGGATCGCCGCAGCCAGCCCGCGCGTCTCATCCTCGGTGCCGATCGTCATGCGCAGCGCATTGGGCAGCCCCTGCCCCGGCAGCCAGCGCACAATGTAACCCGCGTCCATCAGCCGGTTGTAGACCGTCTCGGCGCTGACCTCGCCTTCGAACAGCACGAGCAGGAAATTGCACGCCGAAGGCACCACGCGCACGCCGTGATTGCCGAGGCTTTCGATTTCCTGCGTCAACCAGGCGCGCCATGTCGCATTATGCTCGCGGCTGTGGTTCACGAACGCCTCGTCGCCGAGTGCCGCGACCGCGGCCGCCTGCCCGGCGCGGGTGACGTTGAACGGCAGGCGGATGCGGTGCAGCGCCGAAATCACGTCCGCGTGGGCATAGCCCCAGCCGATGCGCTCGGCGGCAAGCCCGTGGATCTTCGAAAAGGTGCGCGTGATGAAGACGTTGGGCCGGGTCTTCGCGAGTTCGAGCCCGCCGTCATCCTCGGCTTCCGAGAGATATTCCGAATAGGCCTGGTCGATCACGAACAGCACATTCTTGGGCAGCCCGGCATAAAGCCGCGCGACCTCTTCGCGCGTCGCCAGCGTGCCGGTCGGGTTGTTCGGGTTGGCGAGATAGACGACGCGCGTCTTCTCGGTGACCGCTGCGAGCAGCGCATCGACGTCGGTGGCATAGTCGCGGTCGTCGGCCTCGACCGGCACTGCGCCGACGCGCGCGCCGCGATTCATAGACCGCAAAGCCATAGCGCACGTAGAGAATCTCGTCGCCGGCACCGGCGTAGGTACCGGCCGCGAGGTGCAGCAGCTCGTCGGACCCGTTGCCGCAGATCACCCGCGCCGGATCGAGCCCGAACTTCGCTGCGATCGTCTCGCGCAGTTCGACCGACCCGGGGTCGGGATAGCGCGACAGCGCATCGGGCGCCGCTTGCGCCGCCGCGAATGCCGCGCGTGCCTTTTCGCCGGTGCCGAGCGGATTTTCATTGGCGCTGAGTTTGATCAACGGACGCCCATCGGCGCCGGCCGACTTGCCGGGAACATAGGGAGCGATGCCGCTGATCCACGGCTTGGGGCTAAGGGTCTGGGTCGCGTCGGTCATGCCGCGCCGTTTAACGGCTATGCGCCCCGAGTCCAGCACGTTGACACGCCCCGCGCACCCGCTTAGCCCCGCGCGCACGATGGCGAGCCTGCTCCACCAGATTCAACACCAGAACGTGACGATCGCCACGCCGCTGCCGCTCGACAGCGGGCAGATATTGCCGTCGGTGACGATCGCGTGGCAAAGCTATGGCGCGCTCAACGCCGACAAGTCGAACGCTGTGCTGGTCTGCCACGCGCTCACCGGCGACCAATATGTCGCAAGCGACCACCCCGGGACCGGTAAGCCCGGGTGGTGGGCGCGCATGGTCGGCCCCGGCAAGCCCATCGACACCGACCGTTTCCACGTCATCTGCACCAATGTGCTCGGCAGCTGCATGGGGTCGAGCGGACCGGCGACCCCCGACGCGGCGACCGGTGCGCCGCTCGGCATGGCCTTTCCGGTCATCACCATCACCGACATGGTGCGCGCGCAGGCAATGCTGCTCGACCATCTCGGCATAGCGCGGCTTCATGCCGTCGTCGGCGGATCGATGGGCGGAATGCAGACGCTTGCCTGGGCGGCGACCTATCCCGAGCGGCTCGCCTCGGCGCTCGTCATTGCCAGCGCGGCGCGCCATTCGGCGCAGAATATCGCGTTCCACGAGGTCGGGCGGCAGGCAATCATGGCCGACCCCGACTGGCAGGAGGGCCAATATTATAGCAGCGCACGCGCGCCCACCAAGGGGCTCGCGGTCGCGCGCATGGCGGCGCATATCACCTATCTGTCCGAGGAAGGGCTGACCGAGAAATTCGGCCGCCGCTGCAGGCGCGCGATATCAAGAGCTTCGGTTTCGACGCCGATTTCCAGATCGAATCCTATCTGAGGCACCAGGGGCTTGCCTTCACCGACCGTTTCGACGCCAACGCCTATCTCTACATCACCCGCGCGATGGACTATTTCGACCTCGCCGACCCGCACGACGGGCGCCTTGCCGGCGCTTTCGCGGGCGCGAAGGACGTGCGCTTCACCCTCGTCAGCTTCGACACCGACTGGCTGTATCCAACGTCGGAATCGCGCCGGATCGTGCAGGCGCTGCAGAGCGTCGGCGCCGCGGCGAGCTTTGTCGAACTGTCGGCACCCTTCGGCCACGACAGCTTCCTGCTCGACGTCCCCGCGCTCGACCGGCTCGTCGCGGGTGCCTTGGGGGCAGGCTTCTGATGGCGCTGCGCCCCGACCTCGCGATCATCGCCGACGCCGTGCCGTCATCGGCGCGCGTGCTCGATGTCGGCTGCGGCGACGGCGAGTTGATGGCCGCGCTCCGCGACAAGGGCGTCGACGCGCGTGGGCTGGAGATCGATCCCGCTAACGTCACCGCGGCGATCGCGCGCGGCCAGTCGGTCGTGCAGGGCGACGCCAACCGCGACCTCGCCGACTATCCCGACGATGCCTTCGACTATGCGATCCTGTCGCAGACGCTGCAGACGACCGAGCGTCCCGACCAGGTGATCGGCGAATTGCTTCGCATCGCGCCGCGCGCCTTCGTCAGCTTCCCCAATTTCGCGCACTGGCGCGTGCGGCTCGCCTTGCTGTGGAACGGCCGCATGCCGGTGACGCGGCTGCTGCCCGTCGCCTGGTACGAGACGCCGAACATCCACCATGTCACGGTCAGCGATTTTCGCGACCTGGTTCGCGCGAAGGGCATCGGGGTCGAACGCGTCTGGCATTTGTCGGGCGACCGACCGACGAGCGACGCCGCCGCGAGCTGGCGCGCCGAACATGCGATCTTCCTGATCGCGCGCTGAATCCGTCGCCGCCGCGCAGGCGGGGCGACGATCGCTAATCCCGCTTTTTCAACCCGTTCGCGAGCAGGTCGTTTGCCGCCTGCGCGACCGCATCGATATCCGACACATCGTCCCACAAGCCATAGCGCATGCCGAGGAAGACGTTCATGCCGGCAATCGCCCAGGCATGGATTTCGCCCGCATCGGGCCGGATGTCGCCGCGCTTTGCGCCGCCCTCGAGCCGCTGGCGAATACGCTCGACCGTCGTTTCATAGTGACGGCGATAGCTTGCATAGTCGACGAATTCGGCCTCGTCGATGATGCGATAAATCTCCTTATGCTCGCGCACGAAACCCAGATAGGAATGGAGCCCGAGCCGCTCGGCGGCAATCGCGTCGGGGGCGTTCTGGACGATCGGCGTGACATGGTCGCGCAACTGCTCGCTCATATAGCGGACAAGCGCCTGGAAGATTTCGTCCTTCGAATCGAAATAGGTGTAGAAGCTGCCGAGCGCGGTCCCCGCACGCCGCGTGATCGCGCTGATCGACGCCTCGTGAAAGCCGCGTTCGCCGAATTCCACGGCTGCGGCGTCGAGCAGCTTGCGCAGCGTCCGCCGTCCGCGTTCGGTGCGCGGCGTCTTGTCGCGCGCCTCGCCCGCACCATTTTCCATTCCGGCCTGCGGCTGATCCATGATTGCCTTTCCGTCCCCCTCCGTCCGGCTCCCCCTGCATCGTGGCTTTCCCGCACCACACGCAAGCAAAAAACGACGAAGTCATATTCCAAGTTGAAACTTGGTTCATGTTTCATTATTGGCTGTCGCACAGCTTGGCAAGCCCGGGCTCAACAAAAGCAATGGGTGGCGAGGGGTCACCCGGACATGGGAGAGTTTTCATGCGTCCTTTCGCCCGCACCCTGCGCCGCGCCGTCCTAACAACGAGCGCAATGTCGATGCTCGCCTTCGCGCCCACCGCTTTCGCTCAGGAAGAGGGCGTCAGCGCCGACAGCGGCGACAATGAGATCATCGTCACCGCGCGCCGCCGCGACGAGCGGCTGCTCGACGTCCCGATCGCGGTCACCGCAATCTCGGGCGAGGCGCTCGAGGCGCGCGGCGCGCTCGACCTTACCGACGTCGGCAACATCACGCCGAATACCACGCTCGAAACCTCGCGCGGTACCAACTCGACGCTCAGCGCCTTCATCCGCGGCGTCGGCCAGCAGGATCCGGTCCCCGGTTTCGAGGCGGGCGTCGGCATCTATCTCGACGACGTCTATCTCAACCGCCCACAGGCCGCGGTGCTCGATATCTACGACGTCGAAAGGATCGAGGTGCTGCGCGGGCCGCAGGGCACGCTCTATGGCCGCAACACGATCGGCGGCGCGGTCAAATATGTGACGAAAGCGCTGCCGCAGGATTTCAGTCTCAAGGCACGCGCGACCTATGGCACCTACGACCAGGCCGAAGGCGTGCTGACGGTCAGTGCGCCGGTCGGCGATCTGCTGCGCGTCGGCGGTTCGCTCGCGCGGCTGTCGCGCGGCGGCTTCGGCGACAATCTGACGATCCCCGGCGTCGAAAATTACAACAAGGATATCTGGGCCAGCCGCGGTACGATCGAATTCGGCGGCTATGACGCGCCGGTGCTCATCCGCATCTCGGGCGATTATACGCGCGACAAGTCGGACCCGCGCAATGGCCACCGCCTGATTCCCGGCCTGCTGTCGGGCGCACCGGTGCTCGATGACGTCTACGACACCCGCGCCGGGCTCAACGCGCCGAAGCAGGATATCGAGGCATGGGGCCTCGCGCTCAACGTCACCGCCGAACTCACCGACAATCTGACGCTGCGGTCGATCAGCGCCTGGCGCAAGGATGACAGCTTCACCCCGATCGACTTCGATTCGCTGCCCGCGGTCGATGTCGACGTTCCCGCCATCTATCGCAACGAACAGTTGAGCCAGGAATTCCAGCTCCTCTACGAAAGCGACCGGCTGCACGGCCTCGTCGGCTTCTACTATCTCGATGCCAAGGCCTATACGAAATTCGACGTGCTGCTCGCGACGACCGGCACGCTGCTCGCCCTTCCCGGCTTCGGGCAAAAGACGATCGGCGACGTGCGCACCGATACCTGGTCGGTGTTCGGCGACTTCACCTTCGACGTGACCGACCGGCTCCATCTGTCGGTCGGCGGCCGCTACACCGTCGACAATCGCAAAAGCTTCATCTTCAAGCAGAACCAGATCCTCGGCGCCGATCCCGAATTCGGCGGCGCCGGCGTCCCGCTCGGCGCGCCGATCACCGATTTCGACGGCAAGGCGCGCTTCAAGAAATTCACCCCGCGCGCATCGGTGTCGTTCGACGTGCACGACGATCTGATGATCTACGCGTCCTATTCGAAAGGCTTCAAGGGCGGCGGCTTCGACCCGCGCGGCAGCGCCAACGTCCGCGCGATCGACGTCAACAACGACGGCGTCTTCGCCTATGACGAAATCTACAATTTCTTCCTGTTCGAACCCGAAACGGTCGACAGCTATGAAGCCGGGATCAAGGGCGCCGCGATGGACGGCGACTTCAATTTCGCGCTGACCGGCTTCTATGCCGATTACAAGAATGTCCAGATTCCGGGATCGGTCGGCATCGACGCAAACAATGACGGTATTTTCGAAGGCTTCTCGGGCGTTACCACCAACGCCGCTTCGGCGACCTTCAAGGGGCTGGAGCTCGAAACCTCGCTGCGGTTCGCGCATGATTTCGCCGGCGCCGGATCGCGCATGACCTTCGCGGGGACGCTCGGATACATCGACGCGCAATATGACGAGTTTATCGGCAACCTCGGCACCGACGTGTCGGACATCACCGACATCCAGAACACCCCGAGCTGGACCGCCTCGGGAACGCTGGGCGCCTTGATACCGATGACCGGCGGCGATCTGAACTTCTCGACCACGGTCTCCTACCGCAGCAAGACGCAGCAGTTCGAATATCCGAGCCCCTATCTCGACCAGAAGGGCTATGCGCTGTGGGATGCGAACCTCGTCTACAGCTTCGGCGACGACCGCTATTCGATCGGCCTCCACGCCAAGAATATCCTCGACAAACAATATAAGACCTCGGGCTACCAGTTCCTCGCCGTCAATCCCGCGACCGGCCTGCCGATCCTCAACGGCAGCGGCCTGCCGACGCCGAGCCTCGGCCGCGAAGGCGTCGCGACGGTCTTCTACGGCAACCCGCGCCAGCTGTTCGTCACGGGGACGATCAAATTCTGACCGGAGATTTACGCCAAAAGGGGGAAGAGGGGCGCTGGCGACGGCGCCCCTTTTTGTTAGGGTGAAGGATGGCAGGTTTGGGGTGGAGAGCGGACGTTGATC
>JACDQN010000541.1 GCA_015657575.1 Sphingopyxis sp. | reverse complement strand
CGCGCGCGATATATTCTGGGATGCGCTCCGGACGGCCGATTTCCCGCAGCATGTTTGAGCGCGGCTTCGTTTGCGCCGCCGTGGGCCGGACCCCAGAGGCAGGCGATACCCGCCGCGATGCACGCGAAGGGGTTGGCACCCGACGAACCGGCCAGGCGGACGGTCGAGGTCGAAGCGTTCTGCTCATGGTCGGCGTGGAGGATGAAGATGCGGTCGAGCGCGCGTTCGACGGCGGGGACGACTTCATATTCCTCGGCGGGGACGCCGAAGGTCATGCGCAGGAAATTGCCGGTGTAGCTCAAATCGTTGCGCGGATAGATGAAGGGCTGACCGACCGAATATTTATACGCCATCGCGGCGATCGTCGGCATCTTCGCGATCAGCCGGTGGCTGGCGATCATGCGCTGGTGCGGATCGTGGATCTCGGTCGAGTCGTGGTAAAAGGCCGAAAGCGCGCCGACGACGCCGCACATGACGGCCATCGGGTGCGCGTCGCGGCGGAAACCGCGATAGAAGGTTGCGAGCTGTTCGTGCAGCATCGTGTGGCGCGTGATGGTGTTGTCGAAGTCGCCGAGTTCCTGCGCGTTCGGCAGTTCGCCATTCAGCAGCAGATAGCAGACTTCCATGAAGCTCGAATTTTCGGCGAGATCGCCGATCGCATAACCGCGGTGCAGCAGCACGCCTTCGTCGCCGTCGATATAGGTGATCTGCGATTCGCAGCTGGCGGTCGAGGTGAAGCCGGGATCATAGGTGAAGGCGCCGGTCTGGGCGTAGAATTTGCGGATATCGACCACATCGGGGCCGACGGTGCCCGACAGGACAGGGCTGTCGACGATCTTGTCGCCGAGCGTGATTTTCGCGGTGTCGGTCATATATTTTTCCCTGTTCTGGCGGCGGAAGAGCGAATGGCTACGCCCCTGCCGGATAATGTTGCGCTGCGTCAAGTCGCGCCAGACTCACATCGCGTCCGAGCAACAGCAGCACGTCGAAAATCCCTGGGGAAACGGTCCGGCCGGTTAGTGCCGCGCGCAACGGTTGTGCCAGCTTGCCGAGCCCCAGTTCGGCGGCTTCGGCTTCGGCCCGCACGGCGGCGTCCAGCTCTTCTGTCGTCCAATTATCCAGCCCGCGCAGCCGCGCTGTCACCGCGGCGAGCAGGCCTTCGGGCGAGGCCTTTAGCACCTCGATTGCCTTTTCGTCCACCGGCAACGGGTCGCCCTGGAAGAGGAAGGTTGCGCCGTCGGCGATCTCGTCGAGCGTCTTGGCGCGTGGTTTCAGCGATTCCATCGCGCGCGTCAAAAGATCGCGGTCGAGCGCATCGAGCGCGCGGCCGACGAGCTTTTCGACCCGCGGAGCGACGAGGTCGGCGAGGCGGGCGTCGTCGGCTTCGCGGATGTAATGGCCGTTGAGATTTTCGAGCTTCTTGAAGTCGAAGCGCGAGGGCGAGCGGCCGACATGGTCGAGGTCGAACCACTCGGTCGCCTGCTCGCGGCTGATAATCTCGTCGTCGCCATGGCCCCAGCCGAGGCGCAGCAGATAATTGTTCACCGCTTCGGGCAGATAGCCCATTTCGTCGCGATAGGCGTCGACGCCGAGCGCGCCGTGGCGCTTCGAGAGTTTCGCACCGTCCGCGCCGTGGATCAGCGGGACGTG
>JACDQN010000540.1 GCA_015657575.1 Sphingopyxis sp. | reverse complement strand
GTGCCCCTCCACCACCCTTCGGGTGGTCCCCCTCCCCCTGCGGGGGAGGATCGCATGAGGGGCCCTTGGCATGTCGCCGTCCTGATGGGCGGCTGGTCCGCCGAGCGCGAAGTGTCGCTGATGAGCGGCAACGGCGTTGCCGACGCGCTGGAATCGCGCGGCCATAAGGTCACGCGCATCGACATGGACCGCGACGTCGCGTTGCGGCTTGCCGAGGCGAAGCCCGACGTCGTGTTCAACGCCCTTCATGGCGTTCCGGGTGAGGATGGCACCGTGCAGGGCATGCTCGACCTGATGGGCCTCAAATATACGCACAGCGGCCTCGTCACTTCGGTGATCGCGATCGACAAGGAATTGACGAAGCAGGCGCTCGTGCCGCATGGTATCCCCATGCCGACGGGGACGATGGTCGACAGCGAAAGCCTGTTTACAGTCGACCCCTTGCCGCGCCCCTATGTGCTGAAGCCCGTCAACGAAGGCTCGTCGGTCGGCGTCGCGATCGTCAAGGACGACAGCAATTACGGCAACCCGATCGCGCGCGAAGCGGTCGGTCCCTGGCAGGAATTCGACCGGCTGCTCGCCGAGCCTTTTATCAAGGGGCGCGAACTGACTGTCGCGGTGCTCGGCGACCGGGCGCTTGCGGTCACCGAGCTGCGCGTGAAGTCGGGCTTCTACGACTATGACGCCAAATATACCGACGGGCTGACCGAGCATGTCTGCCCCGCCGACGTCCCTGCCGATGTGGCGCAGCGGATGATGGATCTGGCGCTTGAGGCGCATCGCCTCCTCGGCTGCAAGGGCGCCTCGCGCTCGGACTTCCGCTGGGACGACGAACATGGCCTCGCGGGCATCTTCCTGCTCGAAGTCAATACGCAGCCCGGCATGACACCGCTCAGTCTGGTGCCCGAACAGGGGCGCGCCGTCGGCATGGATTATGCCGAACTCGTCGAACGCATCGTGGGGGAAGCGTTATGAGCAACACGAAGATCAAACGCGGCAAGGCGCCGCCGCGCCGTCCGGCGCGGGCGCCGAAGAAGCGCAAAAGAATCCAGACCTCGCGCCTTGACGCGCTGATCAACGCGCTGCCGATCAGCCCGCAGCGGCTGCAGAAGGTCGCCAACTGGACGATCGGGCTTGGGCTGCTGTCGGTCGCGGCGCTTGCCGCGCACGCCACGGGCGTCACCGCGAAGGTGCATGAGGAATATGCACAGGCTGTCGGCCGCGCGGGCTTTCAGGTCAAAAAGGTCGAAGTCGTCGGCGCCGACCGTATCGATCGATTGAAGGTCTATGACATCGCGCTCGCTCAGAAGGACCGCTCGATGGCGGCGGTCGACCTCGAGGATGTGCGCGGCGACCTGATGAAATATGGCTGGATCAAGGATGCGCGCGTGTCGCGCCGCCTGCCTGACACGCTCGTCGTCGATATCGTCGAGCGTACCCCCGCGGCGATCTGGCAGCACAACAACCGGCTGTCGCTGATCGACGAAAAGGGCGTCGTGCTCGAACCCGTCACCGTCGCGACGATGCCCGACCTGCCGCTCGTCATCGGGCCGAAGGCCAACCAGCGCTCGCAGGATCTCGACCGCCTGCTGACCGAGGCGAGCAGCCTCAAGGAATTGCTCGCGGGGGCGACCTGGGTCGGCAATCGCCGCTGGGACCTGCGCTTCCGCAGCGGCGAGACGCTGTCGCTGCCCGAGGGTGAAAATGAGGCGAAGGTCGCACTCGCCAAATTCGCCCATATGGATGGCGCCAACCGGTTGCTCGGACGCGGTATCTTGCGTTTCGACATGCGCGACCCCAATCGTTTCGTGCTACGCTTGCCGCACGAAGGGCAGGTGGCGCCCGCGAAGCTCGACGACATGCGCGCCGCTGTCGATGCCGTCGCCGATGCGGGCGCGGCAGAGAAGGGATAAGAGATGCCGCCGCCGCGCATCGAAAAGATCATCACCGCGCTCGATGTCGGGTCGTGGAAGGTCTGTGCACTGATCGCGGGCCAGACCGCCGACGGCCAGCTGCACGTGCTCGGCACGGGCCAGCGCGAGAGCCGCGGCGTCCAGCGCGGCTATGTCGCCGACATGGAGCAGACCGAGCATATCGTGCGCGAGGCGATCGAGCAGGCCGAGCGGATCGCGGGGCTCAACATCGACGACGTCTGGGTCAGCTTCTCGGCCGGCGGATTGCTGAGCGATGTCGCGCCGATCGAAAGCGAACTCGGCGGCCACCGGATCGAGCAGGAAGATATCGACGACCTGCTCGCCGCGGGCCGCGCGGGGATCGACCCCGAAGGCCGGATGATCCTCCATGCGCAGCCGGCGCTCTACACCCTCGACGGGCTGACCGGGGTCAAGAATCCGATCGGTCTCCACGCCGACCGGCTGGGCGTCGACATCCACATCATCATGGCCGACGGCGCGCCGGTGCGGAACCTCGAGGCCGCGGTGCGGCAGGCGCATCTCGACGTCAACGCGGTCGTGGCGTCGCCGATTGCGGCTGGGCTTGCCTGCCTGTCGGACGAGGAGCGCGACCTGGGCGTCGCGCTGGTCGAGCTGGGCGCCGCCGTCACGACGGTTTCGCTATATGCGGGCGGGATGCTTGTCGAGATGGCGTCGCTGCCGTTCGGAGCGAGCGACATCACCGACGATATCGCCTCGGCGTTCGGCATCCGCCGCAGCCAGGCGCAGCGATTGCAGAGCTTCTACGGTTCGGCTTCGGCCAGTCCGCGCGACAATAACGAGATCATCGAGCTGGAGCCCGGTGCGCCGGCGGGCAGCGATTCCCCGCGCATCACGCGCGCGCAGCTCGTCACCGTGATCCGCCAGCGCCTCGATGCATGATGGGAGAGATCGGCAGGACGTTGAAAGACCTGCATTTCGTGGGTCCGATCGGGCGCCAGGTCGTGCTCGTCGGCGGCGGTGCTGACCTGAAAGGTATTGCCGATTACACGCAGGTTGCGCTCGGCCGCGCCGCGCGCGTTGGCCGTCCGCGCGGGCTGCACGGTCTGCCCGATGCCCATGCGGGCCCGGCATTCGCGACGCTTGCGGGGCTGGTTCTCTATGCCGCTTCGGACCCCGTCGACCTGCGCGATCTGCCGATGATGTCGCAGGATGTGTATCGTCCGAAGAATAGCGGCATCATCAACAGGCTGATGGCCGCATTGAAAAGCAGTTTTTAGACAAGACGCGTCGAAAAGGTTAATTTTTTGGGTGATTCCGACGTCACAATAGTGCAATGCGGTAATCGAAAGTCGGGCGGCCGGACTACCGCCCAAGTGGGTCGCAAGGTTGGGGAAGCGGCACCTGTCCGCCGCTGCAGGGAGATTAGTTGATGAGCATCAATATTGGCCCGCCGCAGGTCGATGAGCTGAAGCCGCGGATCGCGGTGATCGGCGTTGGTGGTGCGGGTGGCAATGCCATCGCAAACATGATCGCGGCACGCGTCGAAGGCGTCGATTTCATCGTCGCCAACACCGATGCGCAGGCGCTGAACGCTTCGCCGGCCGAACGCCGCATCCAGCTGGGGACGCAGATCACCCAGGGTCTGGGCGCCGGTTCGCGGCCCGAAGTCGGGCGCGCGGCCGCAGAGGAGAGCATCGCGCAGGTCGAAGAGGCGCTGAACGGCGCGCATATGTGCTTCGTCGCCGCGGGCATGGGCGGCGGTACCGGAACCGGTGCGGCCCCGGTCATCGCCAAGGCGGCGCGCGACCGCGGCATCCTGACCGTCGGCGTCGTAACCAAACCCTTCACCTTCGAAGGCCAGCGCCGCATGCGTTC
>JACDQN010000539.1 GCA_015657575.1 Sphingopyxis sp. | reverse complement strand
GGTTCCTGCACCGCGATCGAGATCGCGAAATGCGGGATCGCATGAAGAAAGTTCGAGGTGCCGTCGAGCGGGTCGATGATGAAGCGCGGCTTGCCATATTCGCCCTCGATTTCGCCCGCTTCTTCCATCTTAAAGCCCCAGCCGGGACGCGCATGGCTCAGTTCGTCATAAAGGGTGCGCTCGGCCGCCTGATCGGCTTTCGACACGAAGTCGGCGGGTCCCTTTTGCGAGACCTGCAGATGCTCGATCTCGCCGAAGTCGCGGCGCAGCTTCGTGCCGGCCTTGCGCGCGGCACGTTCCATGACGGTGATGATGCCTGATACGGCCATTTTGCTTTCCTCCAACACGTCATCCCAGCGAAAGCTGGGATCGCTGTCGGTAATGTAGAACGTTAGCGGCCCCAGCTTTCGCTGGGACGACGAGTATTAATCCGCACGCCGCACATATTCGCGGTCGTACACATGCACGACGATCTTCGTTCCGCTGGTGATGTGCGGCGGCACCATCACGCGCACGCCATTGTCGAGGATCGCGGGCTTGTACGACGACGACGCCGTCTGGCCCTTCACGACAGCATCGGCTTCGACGATCGTCGCTTCGATCGTTTCGGGTAGTTCGACCGAGATCGGGCGTTCTTCCCAAAGCTCGAGCACGACGTCCATGCCGTCCTGCAGAAACTCATGCGCTTCGCCGACGACGTCCTTCGAGATGTTGATCTGTTCGAAGCTGTCCTTGTCCATGAACACCAGATCGTCGCCCTCGGCATAGAGGAACTGGAAATCCTTGGTGTCGAGGCGCACCTTCTCGACCGTGTCCGCGCTGCGGAAACGGTTGTTGAGCTTGCGCCCGTCGATCAGATTCTTGGCTTCGACCTGCATATAGGCGCCGCCCTTGCCCGGCTGGGTGTGCTGGATCTTGGTGACCTTCCAGATGCCGCCTTCATATTCGATAATATTGCCGGGACGGATTTCAACGCCGGTGATCTTCATCGCGCACACTCGCTAGTTCAAGGATGGAAAGAGCAGACCGGCGCCCAGCGGGCACCGGTATCAGGTGCGCGCCTTTAGCCGCGACAGCGCCGAAGGGCAAGCCGCGTGTCGGGGGCGGCGTGACACCTGTCGCGCGGGGTGCGGGAAAAGGCCGCAAACCGAAACGCCTTGGACCGAAACGCCAAAAGCGACGAACGGAGCGGCTTTTGACGTATCGATCCAATATGCCGGGAAGCGGCGCTGCCATAGTCGCGCCATGATGAGTATCGACCTGAACGATCCGACCCCCGCGCCGCGCCATACCGCGCCCCGGCTGCCCAAGCGCCCCGCGCCATGCGCCGGCCTGTTCGGCTGGCGCAAGGATCCCGCGGCGCCGAACGGGACACGAAGGATAGCGGGCGCGACTAGCGGCGTGCCCGCCTGCCGGTGAACAGGGGATAGGGGTTCACCGGCACCCCTTCGTCCCACCGCCGCCCGGGCGCGGTTTCGAGAATCTGGAAATGCAGGTGCGGAAAGGCGGGATCGGCATTGCCGCTCGCGCCGACGGTGGCGATCACCTGCCCCCGCTCCACGACGGCCCCTTCGGCCAGCCCGCGGCGGTAGCCTTGCAAATGGGCGTAATAGAGCATCAGGCGGCCGTCTTCGCTGCGCTGATAGATGGTGAGCCCGCCGCGTTTCGAGGCGAATAATTTTTCGATCCGCCCGTCCATCGCGGCGAGGACCGGGGTTCCGATCGGCGCCTGGATATCGATCGCGCGATGGAGCCGGCCTTCGGCACGGCTCTTGTCCCAGCTGTCGACCAGATCGGCTGCGGTGATCCCGTCGACCGGGATAAGCATGGCCTCGGATTGCAGCGCCGCCGCGCTGGTTGCGGCGAAAGCCATCGCCGCGAACAGCATGCGAAGGCCCGCCCCCGTCACCCCGCCATCAGCTTGTCGAACGCGCGAACAGCCGCCGCAGGGCCTTCGGGATGGCCCCAGACACCGTTCGACACAGCCAGAAAATCGGCGCCCGCGTCGATCAATATCGCAGCATTGTCGATGGTGATCCCGCCGATGGCGACGCAGGGCAGTTCGAACAATCCCTGCCACCAAGTCAGGATTTCGGGTTCGGGATGATGCCGGGCGGCCTTGGTCGCCGTGGGAAAGAAAGCCCCGAACGCCACATAGTCGGCCCCCGCCTCGCCCGCTTCCATCGCGAGATGGCGGCTGTCGTGGCAGGTCACGCCGATCTGCGCATCGGGACCGAGCAGACGGCGCGCTTCCTTCGGATCGCCGTCGCCCTGCCCCAGATGCACGCCGTCGGCGCCGAGCCGCTTTGCGAGCGCCATATCGTCGTTCACGATGAAGGCGACGTCGTGCGCCCTGCAGATCGATTGCAACGGTTCGGCGAGCCGCGCCGCTTCATGCTGGTCCACATCCTTGACGCGAAACTGGAACGCCGCAACCGGGCCGGCGGCAAGCACCTCCTCGAGACGGGCAGGAAAATCGCCCCCGACATCGAGCGGCGAAATCAGGTAAAGCTGGCAGGCAGGTGTTTTCATGGGGCGTTCATAGCGACGCGGCCAGACGCGGGCAAATGCAGAAGATCATGCGCCTGACGGCGATCGCCCTTCCCGCCGCCCTCGCTCTTTCGGCTTGCGCCGCGACGCGCGGGGCGCCGCTACCCGACGGCAGCGATGTCGCGCTCGGCCAGCGCGCCTATGTCGACGGGCCGCTCGTCGAACCGGTCGCGGTGGTCGAGGACAGCCGCTGCCCGATGAATGCCCGCTGCGTCTGGGCGGGCCGCGTGCGGGTGAAGATGCTCTGGCATCGCCCCACCGGCGAAAAGCAGCCGTTCGAGGTCATATTGGGCGAACCCGCACGGCTGGCCGACGGCACGATCACGCTCGAATCGGTGCGGCCCGAAAAGCGCACCGACGCGACGATCAAGCCGCGAGATTACCGTTTCTCGTTCCGCTTCGCCGGCGGGCTCTAACATTCTGCCTGGCGGCGCCGACATGTCGATCGGCGGCAATCCTTCGGCTGCATCATGCGGGAAAATGGTGGCAAGCGCGTCGTCGTTGCCAAGCAAGCGGTCGGCGATAATCGCCAACGGCTTGCCACCGCTCTCCCATCACTTCAGGCCACGGAGGCCGCGTGAATTTCGTCGATCGCGCTGCCAAGCGAGGCGTTGAATTCCTCGTCGCTCATCTGGTGGCGAAGGTCTTCGAGCAGCGCCCGGCTGAAACTCGCGATGATACCCGGGTTCTTCGCGAGTTCGACGCAGGCCTCGGGCCGCGCGAAGCCGCCCGACAGCGCGACGACGCGCAGCACCTCGGATGGTCGACCAGCGGCTGGAACAGGCCCCCTTCGGTGGGCAGAGACGAGCTTCAGCATCACCGCTGCGG
>JACDQN010000538.1 GCA_015657575.1 Sphingopyxis sp. | reverse complement strand
GTCAACGACGCGCTCCAGCTGTTCGGCGGCTACGGCTATCTCCGCGACTATCCGATCGAGCGTTTCTGGCGCGACCTGCGCGTCCACTCGATCCTCGAAGGCACCAATCAGGTCATGCGGATGATCGTCGGAAGGGACCTGCTGCGCCAATGACCGAAGATGTTTTGATCAGCATCGACGGTGCCGTCGGACGCCTGTCGCTCAACCGCCCCAAGGCGATTCACGCGCTCAACCTACCGATGTGCCAGGCGATGATCGAGGCGCTGCTCAAATGGCGCGATGACGATGCGGTCGAGGCCGTGATCATCGACCATAGCGAAGGCCGCGGCTTCTGCGCCGGCGGCGATATCCGCATGCTCGCTGAGAGCGGCGCGAAGGACGGGACCGAAGCGCGGCTCTTCTTCCACACCGAATATCGCCTCAACCATCTGCTCTTCACCTACCCCAAACCCGTCGTCGCCGTCATGGACGGCATCACCATGGGCGGCGGGGTCGGCATTTCGCAGCCGGCGAAATATCGCGTCGCGACCGAGCATACGCGCTTCGCGATGCCCGAGACGGGCATCGGTCTGTTCCCCGACGTCGGGGCGGCTGGTATCTGCCGCGGCTCGAAGGGCGCGTCGGGGTGTTCCTCGCGCTCACCGGCGCGCGGCTCGATGGCGCCGACTGCTTGGCGCTCGGCCTCGCGACCCACTATCTGCCGTCTGAGAAGCTTGCCGAGGCGAAGGCGCGCATCGCGCAGCACCCCGACCGCATCGGCGGCATATTGGGCGAGCTGTCGGTCACCGCACCGCCCGCGGCGATCACCCACCAGATCGACAAGATCAACCGGCTGTTCGCGAGCGATAGCTATGAGGACATCCTCGCCGCGCTCGAGGCCGATGGCGGCGAATGGGCGGAAAAGGAACTCGCGGCACTCCATACGAAGAGCCCGCAGACCTGCAAGGTGGCGCTCCGGCAGCTCGCGGAAGGCGCCGAGATGCACGATTTCGCGAGTCAGATGACGCAGGAATATGCGATCGGCAGCCGCGTCGTTCAGATGCACGACTTTATCGAGGGCGTCCGCGCCCTGATCGTCGACAAGGACAACAGCCCGAAATGGGACCCGCCGACCCCCGAAGCCGTCACCGACGACTGGATCGACGCGATCTTCGCGCCGCTGCCCGAATCCGAGAAATGGACCCCGCTCACATAGGCTTCGTCACCCCGGACTTGATCCGGGGTCCATCCAGCCTCGCCGGGAGGAATGGATGCCGGATCAAGTCCGGCATGACGATCATCAGGAGATCATAAGAATGACCTACGAAACCCTCCTCGTCGAAACACGCGGGGCCGTCACCCTGGTGACGCTCAATCGCCCGCAGGCGCTCAACGCGCTCAATTCGGGCGTGCTCGACGACCTGATCGCGGCCTTCGCCGCCTTCGAAGCCGATGACAGCCAGCGCTGCGCGGTGCTCACCGGCTCGGGCGACAAGGCCTTTGCCGCGGGCGCCGACATCAAGGAAATGGCCGACAAGCCGGCCGCCGATTTCTATCTCGAGGACTTCTTCTCGAAATGGACGAGCGACTTCGTGAAGAAGGTCCGCAAGCCGTGGATCGCGGCCGTGAACGGCTTCGCGCTCGGCGGCGGCTGCGAGCTCGCGATGATGGCCGACTTCATCATTGCGTCGGAGAAAGCGAAATTCGGCCAGCCCGAAATCAAGCTCGGCGTCGCGCCGGGCATGGGCGGGTCGCAGCGGCTGACGCGCGCGATCGGCAAGGCGAAGGCGATGGAAATGTGCCTGACCGGTCGGATGATGGACGCGCAAGAAGCCGAACGCTCGGGCCTCGTCGCGCGCGTCGTCGAACAAGAAAATCTCGTCGAGGAAGCGGTGAAGACCGCGAGCCTGATCGCGTCGATGCCGCCGATGGCTGCGCGGGTGAACAAGGACATGGTCAACGCCGCGTTCGAAACGACGCTCGATCAGGGGCTGATCTACGAACGCCGCCTGTTCCAGATCCTCGCCGCGACCGAGGACAAAGCCGAAGGGATGGCCGCCTTCATCGAGAAACGCGAAAGCGTGTGGAAGGGGCGGTGATCGCCGGACTCGTCGCGCTTGTCATGGGACTGGTAGCGCTATCGGTCGGCTGGAATCAGTGGCGATATCGGAAACAGGAGACGATCAACCTTCTGGAAGCGGCAATATTGCGACCGACGGGCGAGGAGCCCTTGCCGCTGACGAAACTCGATTGGTTCCTCAAATATCTTCAAGCCATCCTTGGGTTTATTCTCGGCTCGTTTTTCATCTTTATCGGGGTGGCTGTCATTCTGGATGAATTGGAATTGCTATGAAAATCGCCTTTATCGGACTCGGTAATATGGGCGGCGGCATGGCCGCGAACCTCGCGAAGGGGGGGGCATGAGGTGCGTGCTTTCGACCTCAGCGAAGAAGCGCTGGCGCGCGCGGTCGAGGCGGGCTGCACGCGCGCCGCGTCGGCGGCCGAAGCCGTCACCGGCGCCGAGGCGGTGGTGACGATGCTTCCTGCGGGCAAGCATGTCGCGTCGGTTTACGAAGCCGACGTCTTCCCCAATGCCGCGCCGGGTACCTTGCTGCTCGACTGCTCGACGATCGACGTCGCGACCGCGCGCGCGAATATCGAGGCCGCCACCGCCAAGGAACTTGTCGCGGTCGATGCACCCGTCTCGGGCGGCATCGCCGCCGCCAATGCGGGCACGCTGACCTTCATGGTCGGCGGCACCGACGAAGGCTTTGCCCGCGCCGAGCTGATCCTTGCCAAAATGGGCAAGGCGGTGATCCGCGCCGGCGATGCGGGCGCGGGGCAGGGGGCGAAGATCTGCAACAACATGCTGCTCGGCGCGTCGATGGTCGCGACGTGCGAGACGCTCGCGCTTGCGCAGAAGCTCGGGCTCGATCCGCAGAAATTCTTCGACATCGCCAGCGTGTCGTCGGGGCAATGCTGGTCGCTGACCAGCTATGCGCCGCTTCCGGGGGTCGGACCGACCACGCCCGCCGACAATGATTACAAGGGTGGGTTCGCCGCGGCGCTGATGCTCAAGGACCTGCGCCTCGCGATGGAGGCGGCGGCGAGCGTCGATGCCGATGTCCCGATGGGGACGCGGGCGCGCGAACTCTATGAAGCCTTCGTCGAGGCCGACAAGGACGGCCGGGATTTCTCGGCGATCATCCAGACGTTGCAGGGCTGATCACTTCCCATTGTC
>JACDQN010000537.1 GCA_015657575.1 Sphingopyxis sp. | reverse complement strand
GCGGACCGCCCCCGGTTTCGTTGAAGCGCGAGAACCGATGTGGCTGGCGCGCGCCCGACGCGGGGCCGAATTCCATCGAGCCCAGGTCGAAGTCCTTGCCCAGCGTGACTTCGCCGGTGACGACCAGCGAGGCGTCCGCGCCCTTCAGCGTGAACGGGGTGCCGACCAGATCGACGATCCGGCTGGTCTTCGAATCGAAGACGCCGGCGCTCAGCTGCGTCGACAGCTCGACGCCGCCGCCGAGCGCCGCCTTGCCGTAAAGCGTGCCCTGATACAGCTCGGCGCTCGCTTCCTGCCCGGCGATCGCCGTTTCGCCCTTTACGTCGGTATAGCTGAGCGCGAGCCCCAACATGCCACCATCGCCGAGCGCCTTTTCGATGCCGCCGGCAAGATAGAAACCGTCGAACTGGTCGCGCCCGGCGAGTGCGGGCACGGTCACCATGCCGCGGCTGTCGCCGTCGAGATAGCCGCCCGCGAGGAAGGCGCTGGTGTCTTCGGGCAACTTACCCTGCTGCACCGTCACCGCTTCGCTGTCGGTGCGCACCTCCATCGAATTGGCGCCGAGCGCGGTCATGTTGAGCTGCGCCAGTTGCACCGGCCGGCCGATCATCGACAGCGTGCCGCCGAGATTGCCTTCGTCGAGCTGGAGCAGGCGGTGGCGGTAAAAGCGCGCCATATTGTCGAGCGCCACCGTCGCGAGCGAGCCGCGCAGCGTCTCGGTTCGCGGTGCCCAGCTTTCGAGCGTCGCCTGGATCGTCGCGGCGTTCTGCATGTCGAGCGGGCCATAGATGCCCGCGAGACCGGCGGTGCCGCGCGACTGGTCGAGCAGCTGCGCATAGGCGTTCTGGACCGGCGACGTCCGTGCGACGACGTCGCGGTACAGACCGGCCTCGACCTCCATGATCGCCGAGGTCGCTGTATAGCTGAGCCTGGGGAACAGAATCGCCGAGAAGTTCGCGGCGGCGAAGCTGCCGGTTACGCCGCCCGCGGCGGTGAGGAAGGTATAGCGGTCGCCGTCCTTCAACTGATAGCCCGCGACCGGCGAGAAGTTGACGGTGCCGCCAAGGTTCGCCGTCCCGGTCGAAGCCCCGTTCGCCACCGCGGCCAGCACGTCCGACGTGCCGTTCGCGCCCACGTTGATGAACAGCGTGTTGCCCGACGACAGCACGATGTTGCCGCCCACAGTCAGCGTGCCGATGGTCGTCGTCGTGCCCGGCGCAATCTGGCCGGTGACGCTGGTCAGGAACGGCGCGTTGATCCGGCCGCTGCCCAGCAACCCGCCACCGAACAGGCTATAGTCGCCGACCGAGGTCAGCGTCCCGTTGACGGTGTTGAAGCCCGCGAAATGATTGACGTTGATCAACGAGGTGAGCGAGGCACCGGCGTTGATCTGGAGCGACGCCACGCCCGTGGCCAGCGTCAGCCGATCGATCGTCACGCTCGCGCCCGACAGCGTCGTCAGGCCGTTGGCGCTGAGCGTCACGTCGAAATAGCGCGGCGCGGTGCCGGCCGTGCGCACCGGATCGCTGTTGTTGGGCACGAAATTGGTCGCACCCGGCAAGCCGTTGGCGAGCGTCGCGGGCGGCAACGCAGCCGCGACCGCCTGCGCTTCGAGCGTCACATCGTCGAAGACTCCGCCGCGGTGGCTGGTCGCGGTGCCGGCGATGTCTTCCTCGGTCGCCGATCCCTCATTGTCCGAAGCGGTGCCGATCGGGCGGTTGACGATCGTTTCGACCCCGGTGCGCGTGTTGAGGCAGTCCGACACGCCGCCCGATTCAAAGCAGATCTCACCGAAGTCGCCGCTGGTGCCGTCCTTCTGCTCGCCGGTGAGCGTTGGAACGCCGTTGACCAGCTGTCCGCCCGAAATGACCATATAGGCAGGGTCGAGCGTCGAGACCCAGTGGTTCGGGTCGGTCCATGATCCGTTGCCCGCGGTCGCCGCGACATAGTGATAAGGATTGTTCGCCGCGATCCAGTCCCAATAGAGATAGAGCGGCTGGTAGAAGGATACCGTGCCATAGCCGTTCGCGGGCTGGCCGTTGAAGAAGCGGGTGTAGCCGCCCGACAGCACACCGGCGACGACCTGCCGGGCAAAGGTATTTTGCAGGATCAGCGGCCCGCCCGAATCGCCCTGCGAGGTGATGCCCTCGGTCGGGGTGCCGTTCGTCACGCGCGCATTATCGCGGAACGCATTGAAATCGAACGGGCTCGCGCCGCTCATGCCCCGCCGCGGATCGTCGAAGTCCATGAAATAGAGGTTCTGCTTGAGCCCGTTGGGAGCCCCGCCGAACAGAAAGCCTTCGAAAGTTTCGAGGTCGGTGAGCGCGCCGATCATATTTTCGGCGGCGCGGCGGCGGAAATCGCTGCCCGATGCGCCCGACGTGCCGGTGCCGTTGTTGCCATAACCGACGATGCCGACATTATAGCCCGTGCCCGCTGCGGTGCCGGTTCCTGGTCCGGGAAGCTGCGAGAAGAGCAGCGCCCAGGTCGGGATATTGGCGGCGGGCGTGTCGAGCGAGGCCATCGCGACGTCGCCGTAGAGAAAGCCCTGCGCCTCCGGTTCGAGCGACAGCGGATTATAGGCGACATAATTCACATTATAGAGCGCCTGCGCCAGATTGGTCTGGTTGGCGCGCGCGCCCTGGAACCACAGCAGCAATTCGTCGGGCTGACCCGCGGCATTGGCGCGGGTGTTGGTTTCGAAACCGAAGGAGATCGGCGTACCGCCCTGCGCCGCGCCATAGGCGGTCGCGGCGCGCGAGTTCACGCAGTGCGCCGCGAAGATCATCGTGCGCGGGTTGATCAGCGTGCCGGTGCACAGCCCGACGGTGCCGTTGCCGTTGTTGATGAACATCTGGCCGATACCCGTGATGTTGACGGGGTCGCGCGCGGTCGTCGGCGTGCCGGGGTTGGCGATCAGGATTTCGGGTTCGGGTTCGACCTTGATCGTGCGGATATGGTCGGGCGCGACCGCGACGGTCGCGGCATAGGGTTCCGGCTTCACGGCAGCTATATAACCATCGTCTTCGACCTGCGCGAAAGCGGGTGCGGCCTGCATCAGGCCCGCGACACATACCGACGCGAGCAGGACATGACGCCGCGAACGCAGCGCTAGTGCATTAAGATTCATATTAAGATCCCCTTTGTTGCCGCGAGTCGGCCTCCACAGCGAACTCGACGACAGGGGAACAGATTACCTGTGAAACCAGATATGACAATGGCTTGTTTACCGATAGTTAAGCCAGTCTGACGGCATCGGTAATCGGGTTCGAAAGGCGACGAAAAAGGGCGGCCCGTTGCCGGACCGCCCTTCTCTTCTCCACCCGTCGGTGGAAAAAGCTCTTAACGCTTCGAGAACTGGAAGCTGCGGCGGGCCTTGGCCTTGCCATACTTCTTACGCTCGACGGCGCGGCTGTCGCGGGTCAGGAAACCGGCCGCCTTGACCGGGCTGCGCAGCGCCGGTTCGAAGCGGGTCAGCGCCTGCGCGATGCCGTGCAGCACGGCGCCGGCCTGGCCCGACAGACCGCCGCCCTTGACGGTCGCGATCACGTCATACTGACCGGTGCGCTCGGTCAGACCGAAGGGCTGGTTGATGACGAGACGCAGCGTCGGACGTGCGAAATAGACTTCCTGGTCGCGTCCGTTGACGGTGATCTTGCCCGTGCCGGGCTTGACCCACACGCGGGCGACGGCGTCCTTGCGGCGGCCGGTCGCATAGGCGCGGCCCTGCTTGTCGACGATCTTCTCGCGCAGCGGCGCAGTCGGAGTTGCCGGAGCGACGGTGCCTTCAACGGCGCCGCCAAGATCCTTGAGATCGGTCATGGTCTGTTCGTCGGCCATTATGCACCCACCTTGTTCTTGCGGTTCATCGACGCGACGTCGATCACTTCGGGGCTCTGCCCTTCGTGCGGATGTTCGGTGCCCGCGAAGATGCGCAGGTTGCGCATCTGCTGGCGGCCGAGCGGGCCGCGCGGGATCATGCGTTCGACGGCCTTTTCGAGCACGCGCTCGGGGAAACGGCCTTCCAGAACCTTCTGGGGGCTGGTTTCCTTGATGCCGCCGGCAT
>JACDQN010000536.1 GCA_015657575.1 Sphingopyxis sp. | reverse complement strand
GCCGAGACCCCCCTCCACCACCGCCTGCGGCGGCGGTCCCCCTCCCCGCAAGCGGGGAGGATTATGAATGGCAGCTTCCGCCCGTTGCCGGACGATCAAAACTGCCGGATCACGTTCAGGAACGCATCGCCCCACGCGTCGAGCTTCTTGCCGCCGACGCCGGGAATGTCGGCGAGCGCGCTGCGCGTCGCGGGCCGCTCGCTCGCCATCGCGCGCAGCACCGCGTCGTGAAAGATCACATAGGGCGGCACACCCGCCTCGGCCGCCAGCTCGCGCCGCATCGCGCGCAGCGCATCGAACAGCGGATCGCCGACGGGGTTCGCCGCCGCGCGGTCCACCCGCGATGCGCGCTGAGTCCGCTTCACCGGCGGCTCGGCGATCAGCACCGGCGTTTCGCCCTTCATCACCGCGCGCCCGGCCGGCCGAACATCAATCCGCCATGCTCGGTCGTCTCGAGCGCTTCGCGGGCGACGAGCGTGCGAACCAGCGGCTTGATCAGCCGCGCCTCGTCGCCCGCGACGATGCCGAACACCGACAATTTGTCGTGCCCCCGGCTCGCGATGCGATCGTCGTTCCGGCCGGTCAGCACCGCCTCGATGTGCCCGGCGCCAAAGCTCTGCCCGGTGCGATAGACAGCGCTCATCAATTTCTGCGCGAGTATGGTCGCGTCGAGCTGGCGCGGCGGTTCCAGGCAATTGTCGCAATTGCCGCATCGCTCGGGCGGCGATTCGCCGAAATGGCGCAGCAGCAGCGCGCGGCGGCACGCGACGGTCTCGACCAGCGCCGCGAGCGCGTTCAGCCGGGCCCGTTCGCCGGACACGCGCGCCGCGGGCAGTTCGCCGAGCCGCATGCGTGCCCGCGCGAAATCCTCGGCGCCCCACAGCATCAGCGCCTCGGCGGGATCGCCGTCGCGGCCCGCACGCCCCGTTTCCTGATAATAGCTTTCGATCGACTTCGGCAGCCCGGCGTGCGCGACGAAACGCACGTCGGGCTTGTCGATCCCCATGCCGAAGGCGACCGTCGCGGTGACGATGCCGTCCTCCGACGCGACGAAATCATGCTGCACCCGCGCGCGCCGCTCGGCGTCGAGCCCGGCGTGATAGGCGGCGACGCTGCGCCCCGTCGCCGCGGCGAGCTTTTCGGCCATGCGCTCGGTCCCGTCGCGCGTCGGGCAATAGACGATCCCCGGCCCCGGATTGGCGGCGATGAAATCGGCGATCTGCTTCGCGGGGCTCAGCCGCGGTGTCACCCGGTAGCGGATATTCGGCCGGTCGAACCCCGCGAGTATCAGCCCCTCGGCCGGAATGCCGAGCTGGACGAGAATATCCTCGCGCGTGTGCTTGTCGGCGGTCGCGGTGAGCGCGAGGCGCGGCACCGCGGGAAAGGCGTCCAGCAAGGGCCGCAGCAGGCGGTAATCGGGCCGGAAATCATGTCCCCATTCCGAAACGCAATGCGCCTCGTCGATCGCGAACAAAGCCGGCGTCCGCGCCTCCATCAACGAGCGGAATCCCTCGCCCGTCGCGCGCTCGGGCGCGATATAGAGCAGGTCGAGCTGCCCGTCGCGATACGCCTGCCGCGTGTCGGCGAAATCGGCATCGACGCTGGTCAGCGATGCGGCGCGAATCCCCGCCGCGCGCGCGCCGCGCAGCTGGTCGTGCATCAGCGCGATCAGCGGCGACACGACGACGACACAGCCGTCGAGCGCGACAGCGGGCAGCTGGTAGGTCAGCGACTTGCCCGCCCCCGTGGGCATCACCGCCAGCGTATGATCGCCGGCCATCACCCGGCCGACGACCTCGCCCTGACGCCCGCGAAAGGCGTCGAAACCGAAGGTGGATTTGAGCAAGGGGAGGAGGGCGTCGGCGGACATCGACGAGGGCGATAGGGCGGATGATGGAGCGAGGGAAGCCCCGGACTCGTCTATAGTGGTCGCAACCACGCCTTCGTCATTTCTGCGCAAGCCGGAACCCGGCCACCCCACGTGGCAACGGGGGGGGGCGCTTTGGCGGGGGTGACGGAAATCGGAATCAAGCCCGCGTCAGCATCGCCCGTTCGGCCATGCGCGCCGCGGTCTCGCGCTCGGCCATCACGACATGGTCGGCGCCGCGCCGCACCAGATCGGCGACCTCCTCGTCCGAATGCGCCCGCGCTACGATTACCAGCCTGGGGTTGATCGCGCGCGCGCGCCGGACAATCGCGCCCGCCTCGATCCCCTCGGGGATGGCGATCAACAGCGTCGAAGCCTCGTCGAGCCCGGCCTGGCGCAATATGCTTTCCTTGGTCGCGTCGCCGACGATTACCGTTGCGCCCGCGGAACGCGCCGCCGCCGCCATATCCTTCTGATCCTCGATCACGGTCAGCCCCTCGCCGCGGCCGCAGATCATGCTGCCGATATGGCTGCCGACGCGGCCATATCCGATCAGCACGACGCCGGCGTTGCACGGCTCGGGCGTCTCGTCGACCGCCTCGCCCGGCTGACCCTCCACCGGTTCGTCGGCGCGGATGCGCTTGACGGCCAGCGTGAAGAGGATGGGGTTGAACAGGATCGACAGCAGCGACCCCGCCAATATCAGGTCGCGCCCCGTCTCGGGCAGCACCTCGAGCCCGACGCCCAGCCCCGCGAGGATGAACGAGAATTCGCCGATCTGCGCCAGGCTGACCGAAATGGTCAGTGCGGTCTGCGATTTGTAGCCGAAGGCGCGCACGAGCGCATAGGCGGCGAGCGACTTGCCGACCACGATGATCGCGACCGTCGCGATCACCGGCAGCGGCTCTTCGATCAGCACCTTGGGATCGAACAACATGCCCACGACACGAAGAACAGCACCGCGAACGCATCGCGCAGCGGCAGCGTCTCCTCCGCCGCGCGGCGGCTGAGCTGCGTCTCGCCGAGGATCATGCCCGCAAAGAAAGCGCCGAGCGCGAACGACACGTCGAAGATCACCGCCGCCCCGAACGCGACCCCCAATGCGATCGCCAGCACCGCGAGCCGGAACAGCTCGCGCGACCCCGAATGCGCGACCCAGTGCAGCACCCACGGCAGCACACGCCGCGCGATCACGAACATGAAGGCGACGAAGCCGACGACTTTCAGCAGCACGATACCCGTCGATTGCAGCAGCCCCGCGCCATTCGCCTCATCGCCACGGTCACCGAACATCGCTGGCAGCAGCACGAGCGCGAGCACCATGACCAGATCTTCGACGATCAGCCAGCCGACGGCGATCCGGCCCTTTTCGGTCTCGACCATGTCGCGTGCCTGCAAGGCGCGCAGCAGCACCACGGTCGAGGCGACCGACAGCGCCAGCCCGAATACCGCGCTGCCTTCGATCGACCAGCCGAGCCACAGCCCGAGCATCATGCCGAGCGCGGTCGCCACCGCGATCTGCGCGATCGCGCCCGGCACGGCGATCTTGCGCACCGACAGCAGGTCCTTCAGCGAAAAATGCAGGCCGACCCCGAACATCAGGAGAATGACGCCGATCTCGGCGAGCTGCATGGCGAGCCCGGTATCGGCGACGAAGCCCGGGGTGAACGGCCCGACGAGGATTCCCGCAAGCAGATAGCCCGCGATCGGCGAAATCTTCAGCCGATGCGCAAGCGCACCCATCAGGAAAGCCACCCCAAGGCCGGCGACCACGGTTCCGATCAATGTCGTGTCGTGCGGCATATCTCTTGCCTAGGGGGCAGGGGCGCCGGGGGTCAAGGCGGAGGACCGAGAAAAGATGCAGCTCCGGCGATATCGTCATGGCCGCCGCACGGAATGAGCGCTTTGGGGTGGAAACAAGACGATCCTCCCCCACTTGTGGGGAGGTGGCAGCGCGTAGCGCTGACGGAGGGGGCTCTCGGCCTGAAGCGGCGTCTGAGGCCGAGACCCCCCCTCCACCACCGCCTGCGGCGG
>JACDQN010000535.1 GCA_015657575.1 Sphingopyxis sp. | reverse complement strand
GACATATTCCTTCGCCTTTTCTCCTCGCCCTGAGCAAAATCGCTTCAAACCTCGAACGTGGAATTAATGGGTCCTGACCCTAGTCGCAGCCGCGGCCTTCCTTGCGCGCCGCCCAGCCGATCGCGCCGCTCACCATCTTCAGATGGTCGGGGTCGCTCCACGCCTCCGCCTTGTGGCCGAGCGCCGAGTAGAAGATGCGCGCGCGGCCTTCGCAGCGCCACCAGATCAGCGCATGGTCGCCCATGCGATATTTCGGTTCGAGCCGCAGCGTGCTTTCGTCGAGCGACGCGATGACATGGGCGTCGGTCGCCGGCGGCGCGTCCCAGCTGTAATATTCGTCGGTCCAGCGCCAGCGCTGCGGCAGGTGCTGCGTCGCCGGATGGCCGCGCCCCTTGACGATCAGATCGGCCGCCTGAAACTGGTCGCTTCCACCCGGATGGCCCGTGAAATTGCCGTTGCCGCGAATCTTGACGAACCAGCCGGGGTGGCTGCCGTCGCCCGCGCTGTGCAGGCCGACGAAGCCGCCGCCTTTCGCGATCCACGCCTGGAAGGCGGCGCGCTGGTCGGCGGTGTAGATGTCGCCGCTGGCGTTGGCGAAAACGATGACGTCGAATTTGGCGAGCTGTTCGGGATTGAAGACGGCGGCATTTTCGGTCGCGAAGCTGCTCCAGCCGCGCGCCTTGACCAGCCTTTCGATCGCGGGCACTGCCTCGGCGATGCTGTCGTGGCGATAGCCGTTGGTCTTGCTGACGATCAGCACCGCGGGACGGCCGAGCGCTGGAAGCTGTGGCGGGACGGTGTCGAGCGTCGGCGCCGGCCGGCGCGGGTCGGGCGGCGGCCCGGCGGGGGCGGCTTCGCGCGCCAGCAACAAGCCTGCGAAAAATGCGATTGCGCTCATCCGGGGCCTCTCCTTGCCATCGCCCCGACAGGGCCGGAGGCTTCATACGGCGCCGCCGGCGATTCGCGAAAGCAACTTTCTGTACCGGCGCGGATTGCGCCGGCGATCAGGGGCCGCGGTCGAGCTCTTTTTCGAGCGCGCTGGCAATCGCGATCCGCTGCTGCGAGGCGCGCGCATTTTTGGGGGTCGCGTGGAGCGCCTTCAGAAAGGCGAAATCCCATTCGGTGAGCGTGACGGGAAGGGCGGTTCCGGCGGGCGCGTCGATGACGCGCAGGATCGTGTCGGGCGCGTCGGCGGGAAGGCGCGCGGGGTCGGCGCGGGCAAAGCTGCGCATTGCGGCATAATCGGCGAGCTGGGTCGTCGACAGGCCCTGCAGCGCGTCGGCTTCGACCACGACCGCCGCGGCCATGATCGACGGACGCTGCGCTTCCTGGATCCGCGAGGGCGGCCGGATCGAGCCGCCGTTCGTCGGACCGTCGACTGAGCCGTCATTGTCGAGCAGGATCGGCCGGCCGTCGGCGTCGAGCAGCAGTTCGACCTGCCAGGCCGAAGCCGAGCCCGGCTGTTTCTGGATGCGGCTGATCTGCACGGGTTCGAGTCCCTGGAAGAAGTCGGGATAATCCTTGCGGATGATCTTCATGAAATCCCCCTTGTCGCGGGTCACCATGACGAGGAGATTGGGCAGGCAGTCGGCGGCGCCGGTTTCGAGCCCGATCGCGCCGGCGACGGCACGCAATCTTTTTTCGACCGCCAGTTTGCGCGCTTCGGGCATACCGAGCACCGCGGGGCAGATGGGCGTTTCATAGCGGCCGATCTGTCCGCCCGGCGGCGCGACCGTCAGCGCGCCGACGAAGGATTGGATCTGTTCCTTGCGATCCTTGACTCCGGTCACGACGATGGGGGTTTCGTCCTGTTCTTCGGCTGCGGCGGGCAGGGAAAAGGCGGATGCCGCCAGCAAAAGGGCGGCGAGGGGGAGAAGGCGCATGACGGGCTCCGAAACTGGTCTTGCTGCGTGATGCTCCACGCGGCGGCGACCGTCGTGCGGACTGCGACGAGGGGCGGATGCGCTTCGACGAGCGGGCGGCAGGCCGGTGTGGTGACTGTCGACGCGGCGGGTTCAGTCGATGATCTGTGCCCCCTCGGTCCGCAGTTTCGCGAGATTGTCCTTCATCGCGGCGAGGATTTCGGGCGGGTGCGGGGTCCAGCTTGCGACCTCGCCGACGATGCGCAAGGGCGCGCGGCTGCGATAGCTGCGCGTCGGATTGCCGGGGAATTTCTTGTCGGTGAGGTTGGGGTCGTCGAACCAGTCGCCGGTGGGTTCGACGATATAGATGCGCTCGCGGCCGGTTTCTGCGCGTTCGGGTCCAACGGCGAGCTCGCAACCCCAGATGGCGGATTCCAGCTCGGCGGAGAAATATATCCACGAGAGCGGCGTGCGGTCGGCATAGTTGCTCGCCCGTCCCGCGGCGAGCAGGTCGCCCACGGACAGGTCGGCGCGGGTGCCGTGGTAGAAGGTGGCGCCAGCATCGGGGCCGGTCGGTTCGGGGTCGGCGGGCGTATCGGTCATCTGGCGTTCTCCGGGGCCCGGGCAGAATGGCGTAAGCCCATGAACGGTCACCTCCCTTCGCGGTTCCGTCTTGCGCAGCGCAGCCGGCCTGATACGCAGGGCGTGGGTCGATGGAGGAATTATGTCCAGACCCGTCTCCGCGCTTGGCGCGATCCTGTTTTGCCTGTGCGCGCCCGCTTTCGCCCAGACCGGTGGCACACTTGCCCCGGTGAAGGGCCTGCCTGCGACCGACTGGGAGGCCGCCTATGCGGGGCCGCTCGACGATGCCGCAGTCGCTTCGCCCGAGGTCTTCCGGCTGCTCACCGAATGGGCGTCGGTGAAGGATCCGACGAACCCCGCCCTCTATCGCAAATATATCGGCGAGGACGAGGCGAGGCTGGTGATCGGCCACCTTCGCCGCGACGGCAAACTGGATGCAAGCGAGATCGACCTGCTCGAGGAATTCGCCCTACCGAAGGATCGCGTCGTCCGGCTCACGCGCCTTGGCCCCGACGGCAAGCCCGACAAGACGAGCAGGACTGCGGTAACCACGCCGCCCGGCATGATGCAAAGCTTTGCCCGCGAATTGACCGCGATGTGGCAGACCGAGTGGGAGCGTTCCAACGATTCTGGCCAGGACGCCGCCGGCTGGCCGACCCTCGTCGGCATTTATGCCCGCGATCCCGGGAAGAACGAGATACTGCACAAGCGCGTGCGTGCGGCGGGGCAGGCGATGCTGACCGCGAAGTGGCAGGCGTCGAACGCGGGCAACCGCTGGGCGCCTTTCCGCGATGCGATCCGCCTGTACGACGGCGCGACGCTGAAGCTGCGGCAGGCAGAGTGGCCGAAGGGCAAGCTGCTGCTCTACGATGCGGCGGCCGACACCGATCGCCACTATGGCGATGCGATCCCGGATTTTCTCTACAACTGGCTGAAACCGGCCAGCTGAGGCGGGCTTATTCGCGGTCGTCCGAGGGATCGAGGCGCACCGTCCAGCGCGGCGGGCCGCCCGGCTCGCGCGCGATGTCGTGCGAGGGGACCGGATCCTCGCCGGTCTCGATCCAGCCGCGCCCGTCGCATTTGGGGCAGGCGTGGCGGATCGAACGGTGGCTGACCAGATCGATCTGGGTGTTCCATTGGCCATAGCCGGCGCACAGCGGGCAGAGCGCGTCGAGATCGCCGCTGCGGTGGCGCCGCGAAATGCCGTCGAGCGCGTGCGGGTCGGTCGGCCCGCTGCAATGGACGATGTTCGAGGAGTGGGACATGATTGTCCTTTGTCAAAAGCCGTAGGCGGACAGGATCGCGGGAATGAGACCCGGGAAGCGGCCGTTCACCTCCATCCCGCGCGAATAGTTGCGCATTTCGACCCCGACGCGCTCCGACCGGATCAACCCCGCCTCGCGCAGCACCTTGAAATGCTGCGACAGCGAGGATTTCGGAATTTCGCGCGTCGCCGCCTGCGACAGCGCCGAGCAGCGCTCCACGCACTCGCTCGTCGCGATTTCCGCGAAGATGGCGGCGCGTTCGGGATCGGACAGCGCATGCAGGATCGCCTCGGGACTCAGCGTCTCCAGCGCGGGGTGAACGATCGGTCGCATAAATTTTATCTAGGGGGCCTTGTCGCCCGGTTCAATAGTTCCATATTCCTGAACTATGGGAATAGCCGGCCATCGGGGCCGCCGCCCATTCAGGAGAATTTCCATGTCCAGACTCGCAGACAAGGTCGCGCTCGTCACCGGCGCATCGAAGGGTATCGGCGCCGGCATCGCCAAGGCGCTGGCGGCGGAAGGCGCGGCGGTCGTCGTCAACTATGCGTCGAGCAAGGCGGGCGCCGACGCGGTGGTCGCGGCGATCGAGGCGGAGGGCGGCAAGGCCGTCGCGGTCCATGGCGACGTCACCAAGGAGGCCGATGCCAAGGCGCTGGTTGATACCGCGATCAAGGAATTCGGCCGCCTCGACGTCGTCGTGAACAACAGCGGCATCTACGCCTTCTCGCCGATCGAGGAGGTAAGCGTCGATCAATATCGCTCGATGTTCGACATCAATGTGCTCGGCACCCTGCTGGTCACCAAGGCGGCGGCCCCGCACCTGACCGAGGGCGCGAGCGTCATCAACATCTCGTCGAACATCACCAGCGTGCAGATGGCGGGCGCGGCGGTCTATGCCGGGACGAAGGGCGCCGTCGACGTGATCACCGGCGTGCTCGCCAACGAGCTCGGCCCGCGCGG
>JACDQN010000534.1 GCA_015657575.1 Sphingopyxis sp. | reverse complement strand
GTGCCTGCCATTCGCTCGCAATATCATCAGCGACGTCGCCGCGACCGCCTGATTTTTCTTGGATTTCCGCCATTTTTGCCTTGGCCTGACCCGGCCGGGGCGGTATAATGCCGTTATTCCGATCCAACGAAAAATGACAGGACAGATCATGAAGGGCGACGAAAAAGTCATCGATTTCCTCAACGAGGCACTCAAGAACGAGCTGACTGCGATCAACCAATATTGGCTGCACTATCGCATGCTCGACAATTGGGGCGTCGCGAAGCTCGCGCATTTCGAACGCGAGGAATCGATCGATGAGATGAAGCATGCCGACAAGCTGGCCGACCGCATCCTCTTCCTCGGCGGCCTCCCCAACTTCCAGATGCTCGGCCGCCTGCGCGTGGGCGAGACGGTCGAGGAAATCCTGAAGGCCGATCTCGCGCTCGAGGAAGAAGCGATCCCGCTGCTCAAGGATGCGATCGCACATTCGGAAAGCGTGCGCGACTATGTAAGCCGCGACCTGTTCGCCGACATCCTCGAAAGCGAGGAGCATCATGTCGACGAACTCGAGAAGCAGTTCGAGATGATCGAGCGGATGGGACTCGAAAATTATATCCAGTTGCAGTCGAAATCGGTCGGCGACGACTGACCCCGTTCCGTAGCCGAAAACCACGGTTTTCAGGGGCGCTTTCGAGCGCCTCTTTTTTCGCTTGTATTTGCGACTAATTCTCAATAGCACAGTCGGGCAGTCCCCTCCTGCCGGCCGCTGCATCACGCCGCGGCCGGCATCTTTTTTCGGCACCAGCAGGGGAAACTGCATAGAATGGGCCGACGGGAGGATCGCGCATGGAAAGCAGCACCCTGATCCGGCAACTGACCGAGCAACCGCTGGTCCGCGACCTTCCGATCGATGCCGCACAGGCGGTGCTGGCGCTGCGTTACTGCATCCTCTGCCGCCGCAGCGAAC
This sequence comes from Sphingopyxis sp., assembly GCA_015657575.1. GTDB lineage: Bacteria > Pseudomonadota > Alphaproteobacteria > Sphingomonadales > Sphingomonadaceae > Sphingopyxis. Next base: position 6,198 of record JACDQN010000534.1, on the reverse strand, counting down.
GCGACCCGATGCCCGAACTCGAACGGCGCTGGGGCAACATCCTCGCCGCGCGCCGTTATCGCCTCGTGGTCGAGGCGATCGGGCACAGCTGGCCCGACCCCTTTGCGGTCGCTCCGCCCTGCTGTCCGCGGGTGAGCTTCGACGAGGCGCTGCTCGCCGCGATGGTCGGCGCCGCGTCGCGCCGCGATCGCGTACAGTTCGACGTGCTGACCGGCGAGATGCTGGGCAGCGACGCGCGCGAAATGATCTTCGTCGCGCTCGAAAATTTCGTCCGCGCGCGGGCGCCGGGGCGGGTTTAGGCTATCGCCGTTTTGGGGCGGGGAGCGGACCTTTCCTTGTTCCAAAGTTCAGGAAAGTTCAGCCTTGTGGAGCGTGCGGTTTGGGCCGGAGCCTATGCTGGCACAGCTGGACAGCGAGGGTTATTATCTACCGAATGAAAGAGCAGTGGAAAGGCTGGCATGGCTGGATAATGTAGGAAAGCGGTTTCTGCATGTCGAATTTGGGGTGGGGAAGCTGCCGTAAAGATCATATCACCCCCTTCCCCTTCAGGGGAGGGCAGCGAGACTTACGAACTTGTTCGTTAGTCGCAGCGGGTGGGGGCAGCGGCCTCGCGCAAGGCTGCAGACCCACCCCAACCCCTCCCCTTAAGGAGAGGGGCTTTACGTCCAAAACCGGTCAAACCGGCCAATGGATTTCCCAATAAAAAGGGGCGGCCCGAGAGCCGCCCTTTTCGTGTCCGGTTATCTCGCCGATCAGTCCTGATGCGGCTGGATGTTCACCGCGGCGAATTTGCCGCGATCGTCGACTTCGATGTCGAAAGCGACGCGGTCGCCTTCGTCGAGGCCCGCCATGCCGGCGCGCTGCACCGCGCTGATGTGGACAAAGGCATCGGCCTGTCCGTCGTCGCGCGCGATGAAGCCGAAGCCCTTCGTCGTGTTGAAGAATTTGACGGTGCCCGAAGTGCGTTCGCCGGTCAGCTGGCGACGGCCGCGGGCGCCGCCCGGACGGTCACCGCCGCCGCGGTCGTCGCGGCGCGGGGCGAATTCCTCGATCGGCATCGGTTCGCCTTCGATCTTGAGATCGATCGCCGAGACCTTGCCGTTGCGTTCGACGAGCGTGAAGCCGAGCGGCTGGCCCGACGCGAGACCCTGGAGGCCCGCCTGCTCGACTGCGCTGATGTGCACGAATACATCTTCGCCGCCATCGTCGCGCGCAACGAAACCGAAGCCCTTCGACGGGTTGAAGAATTTCACCGTGCCCTGGCCTTCGCCGACGACCTGCGCCGGCATGCCGCCACCGCGTCCGCCGCCGAAGCCGCCACCGCCGCGATCACCGCCACCGAACCCGCCGCGGTCGCCACCGCCGAAGCCGCCGCGATCACCGCCGCCGAAGCCACCGCGGTCGCGATCGCCGAAGCCGCCGCGTCCGCCGCCATAGCTGTCGCCGCCGTAGGGAGCCGGTTCGAAGCTGTCGAAATTGCCGAAATCGTCGCGCTTACCGCGCCCCCGCTGGCCGCGGCGATCCTTGTTGAAACTCATAATCTAATAGTCGCTTTCGGTTCGTCCATACCCCATTCAACCGGCTCATTGCGCCGGACGGGGACGCAGTTCACCACGGGCACAGACTCGCCCTATGCCGCTAACGGCGCAATATATAACCTAAATGGACAGGTCCTGCGAACAGAAAATTCAAACGTGTGAAGCAAGGTTTTGCACGCTTTGCCGCGCGTGAAACCGCGCGGGCCGTGGCCATGAAAACCAGCCATTGAGCGGGGGCGCCGCATGGCCTAAGGCGGCGGGATGAGCGTCTATTTTCATGAAGAAGATCTGCCCGAGGGCGTGCTGGGTCCGGGGCCGGTCGCGGTCGATACCGAAACCATGGGGCTGAACCCGCTGCGCGACCGGCTGTGCCTGGTGCAGATCAGCGACGGATCGGGCGACGAGCATCTGGTGCGCTTCGGACCCGGGAGCCGCTATGACGCGCCGGTGCTGAAGGCGATATTGGCCGATCCCAACCGGTTGAAACTGTTTCACTTTGCCCGTTTCGACATCGCCGCCTTGCAGCATGCGCTGGGCGTCGTGACCGCGCCCGTTTATTGCACCAAGATCGCGTCGAAGCTGGTGCGCACCTATACCGACCGCCACGGACTCAAGGAGCTGGTGCGCGAACTGCTGGGGCAGGATGTGTCGAAACAGCAGCAGTCGAGCGACTGGGGCGCGTCCGAACTCACCGACGCGCAGCGCGACTATGCGGCGAGCGACGTGCGCTTCCTCCACGCGATGAAGGACGTGCTCGATGTCCGGCTGGCGCGCGAGGGACGCACCGGGCTGGCGCAGGCCTGTTTCGATTTCCTGCCGACGCGCGCGGCGCTCGACCTTGCCGGATGGCCCGAGGTCGACATTTTCGCGCACAGCTGACGGGAGCGATTCGCGAATGTCCGAACGCGCCGATCTCGACCGCACGATGCGCCGGATGTGGGCGGCCAGCGGGTCGAGCCACGACCGGGTCGTGCGCATCCTGCGCTATGGGCTGCCGCTGGTCATCGGCGTCGTCGGTGCGGTGATGGTTTTTTCGCCCTTCACCCAGCGCGCCGAGATCAGCTTCCTGTTGTCGAAGGACAAGGTCGAGGTCGCCAAGGAGCGGATGAAGGTGACGCGCGCCGAATATCGCGGCCAGGATGCGAAGGGCCAGCCCTTTGCCCTGCTCGCGGGTAGCGCGGTGCAGAAAAGCTCTGCCGAGCCGATCGTGCGGATGAACCAGCTGTCGGGCGCGATCCGGCTGAACGACGGTCCCGCCACGATTGCGGCGACCGAGGGTCAGTATAATATGGACACCGAAAAGGTCGACGTGCCGGGCACGGTCAAGGTGCGCAGCGCCGGCGGCTACCGGATCGACGCCAGCAATGTCGCGGTCGATCTCAAGACGCGCAGCCTGGTCGGGCGCGGCGGCGTCAACGGCGCATTGAATATCGGGCCTTTTTCGGCCAATCAGCTGACCGCCGACCTCGACCAGCGGGTCGTGCGCCTGCAGGGCAATGCGCGGCTGCGGATCAATCAGGGAGTGATCAAATGAACCGGCTGTGGAGCATCAGGAGCATGGCGCTTGCCGGTGCGAGCTTTGCGCTGACCAGCCTCGCCTTATTGTCGGCGGGCGGCGGTGACGCTGCGCAGGCACAGGCGCTCGCCAATCACAACAGCAACGCCCCGGTCGATTTCGCCGCGGGCAGCATCGAGGTGCAGGACCGCGCCGACCGCGTCGTGCTGGCGGGCGGGGTGCGCGTCACGCAGGCAGGGCTGGTCGTCACCGCGCCGCGCATGACCGTCGCCTACACGCGCTCGGGCGGCACCGACGTCAACCGGCTCGACGCGACGGGCGGCGTGACGGTGGTGAAGGGCGACGAGACCGCAAAGGGCAATGTCGCTATCTATGACCTTGACCGGCGCCTGATCACGATGGTCGGCAATGTCGAGCTGCGCCAGCGCGGAAACAATCTGCGCGGCGGACGGCTGCTGATCGACCTCAACAGCGGCCGCGCGACCGTCGACGGGCGCGGCGCAGCGCGCGGTCCCGATGGCAATCCGGTACAGGGCGGCACCGGCGGCCGCGTGACGGGTACCTTCACGGTACCGGAAAGAAAGCAGTAACCAGCTTCTTTAACGCGATCGGAATCACGGTCGGTAAGGATCGCCGCAGGGACCAATCACCTGCGGTGCCGGGGGGCGGCCGCGCAAGCAAGGCCTCGCTCCCATGCGTTTTTCCCCCTTCGTCCCGCCGCGACGCCCGTTGTTCGGCCGCCGTCAGGAGCCGCCCGCCGATACCGCGCTGGCGGGCCCGTCGAGCGAAGAGCGCCGCATGATCGACCGCATTATCCGCATCGCGAGCAAGCGCTGACAGCGGAAGAGTTGGCGGAAGCGGCCTCCGCCCCTACATGGGGCGTCCATGCCGCCCGACAGCTCCACCTCCGCCGACGCCAGCCGCGAACCGCCCGTCCTCGCGACGCTGCGGCGATTCTTGCCTTATCTGTGGCCCGCGGGGCAGGCCGAGGCGAAGGTCCGCATCGTCATCGCGGCGCTCATCGTGCTCGCGTCGAAGGGCGTGCAACTGTCGATGGGTTTCCTCTATGGCGCGGCGATCGACAAGATGGCGCCGGGGATGGAAGAGGGCGCCGCGCTCGCGATCGGGCTGGTGATCGCCTATGCCGGCGCGCGCTTTGCCGGGGTGCTGTTCGACAATTTGCGCAACGTGGTGTTCGAACGCGTCGGGCAGGATGCGACGCGCGAGCTGGCGATCACGACCTTCAGCCATCTCCACGCGCTGAGCCTGCGCTTTCATCTCGCGCGGCGGACGGGCGAGGTCACCAAGGTGATCGAGCGCGGGACGAAGAGCATCGACACGATGCTCTATTTCCTGCTGTTCAACATCGCGCCGACGATCATCGAACTAGCGGCGGTGCTGATCATCTTCTGGACCAAGTTCAGCTTCGGCCTAGCGAGCGCGACCGCGCTGATGGTCGTGCTCTACATCATCTTCACGAGGCGGGTGACCGACTGGCGCAACGCGCTGCGCACGCGGATGAACGACCTCGACACGCTGACGATCGGGCGCAGCGTCGACAGCCTGCTCAATTACGAGACGGTCAAATATTTCGGCGCCGAGGAACGCGAGGAAGCGCGCTACCGCGACGTCGCCGACCAATATGCGCGCGCCGCGGTGAAGAGCGAGAACAGCCTGGCCTGGCTCAACATCGGGCAGAGCCTGATCACCAACGCCGCGCTGGCGGGCGCGATGGCCTATACGGTGTGGGGCTGGTCGGTCGGCGAATATAAGGTTGGCGACGTGGTGCTGGTGAACACGCTGCTCGCGCAGCTGTTCCGCCCGCTCGACATGCTCGGGATGGTCTATCGCGTGATCCGCCAGGGGCTGATCGACATGGAGGCGATGTTCCGCCTGATCGACACGCCGCCCGAGATCGCCGATGCGCCGGATGCCTGGCCGCTCGTCGTGAACGGCGGGGCGGTGGCGTTCGAGAATGTCGTCTTCGGTTATGAGCCCGACCGCACGATATTGAACGGCGTCAGTTTCGCGGTCGGCGCCGGCGAGACGCTGGCGATCGTCGGGCCGTCGGGCGCGGGCAAGTCGACGATCGCGCGGCTGCTGTTCCGTTTCTATGATCCGCAGGGCGGGCGCGTACTGATCGACGATCAGGATATCGCCAAGGTCACGCAGAAAAGCCTGCGCGCCGAGATCGGTATCGTCCCGCAGGATACGGTGCTGTTCAACGACAGTATCGGCTATAATATCGCCTATGGCCGCGAGGGCGCGAGTGCCGCCGAGATTGCCGCGGCGGCCGAGGGTGCGGCGATCGACGGCTTCATCGCGCTCTTGCCGCAGGGGTATGAGACCGAAGTCGGCGAGCGCGGGCTGAAATTGTCGGGCGGCGAGAAACAGCGCGTCGCGATCGCGCGCACTTTGCTCAAGAACCCGCCGCTGCTGATCCTCGACGAGGCGACCAGCGCGCTCGACAGTCGCACCGAGGCGGCGATCCAGTCGACGCTCGAACGCATTGCGGCGCGCCGCACGACGCTCGTCATCGCGCACCGCCTGTCGACAGTGACCGGCGCCGACCGCATCATCGTGCTGGACAGGGGGCGCGTCGCAGAGACGGGAACGCACGAGCAACTGCTCGCGATGCGCGGGCTCTACGCCGACATGTGGGCGCGGCAGCAGGCGGAGCGCGAAGAAGGGACGGTTTAGCGGGGGGCGTCCGCAATCGGCCACTACCTGACATCCACATGCTATTGCGCCGCCTTGTCGCTCACCGCCTTGATCACCAGCGCCTTGTCGTCGACGAGATAGCGCTTCGCCAGCGTCTGCAATTCGGCCGGAGTCGCCGCTTCGACCTCCGCGATGCCCTTGCGGCTGCGGTCGAGGCGCGCGGTTTGGCTTGCCGCCTCGCCGACGTAGGGCAGCCAATAGGCATTTTCGCGTCGCGCCTTGGTCATCGCCTCGACCAGCGGCTTGCGCGCGCGGTCGAGCAGGTCGGCGTCGACGGGTGCGTCGCGCAATTCCCTCGCGATGGCGAAGATGGCGGCGCGCGTCGTCGCGAGATCCTTGTGATCGACATTGCTCGCGGCGAAAAGATGGCCGTATCCGGGGAATTCGTCCGACAGGCTGGCCCCGGCGCCGGGGCGTGTAGCT
>JACDQN010000533.1 GCA_015657575.1 Sphingopyxis sp. | reverse complement strand
GCAGCGCCCTTCGGCTGCCTTGCAGGCGCTCGGGATAAACTTCGCCTGCGGCGAAGCGCTGACGGAGGGGCTTCGGCCCATCGCCATCTCGCCCCTCCACCACCGCTTCGCGGCGGTCCCTCCCCACGGCTTCACCGCAGGGAGGATTTCCTCCGCTTGCCCAAACCCGCCCCCATGGCCTATCGCGCGAGCATGGCGACCAGGAAGACCACCCCCGGACAGAGCACGCGCGACAAGCTGATCGACGCGGCGTTTCGCGCCGTCGCGCGCGACGGGCTTGCCGACACCAACGTCAAGTCGATCGCCGCCGAGGCGGGGGTCAATCCGGGGCTGCTTCATTATCATTTCGCGAGCAAGGACGCGCTGCTCCACGCCGCGGTCGAAAGTGCGACCGCGCGTTATATGGCAGAAATGGACGCGTTGATGGCGGCGACGCCGCGCAGTGAGCTGTTCGACGCCTATATGGACTTCGCCGCGCGAACGCTGGAAGCCAATCGCGACCTGTTCCGCGTTCGCCTGGCGCTGGGCGTACGTGCGATGAACGATAGCGAAATCGCGGCGCGACTGGAGGTCGCGAACGAAGCGATCCGCGGCCGGCTGGCGATCATCTGTGCTGCGGGAGCCGGTCGCAGCGAAGTCGACGACCGCGACCGGCTACGCGCGCGGACGACCAAGGCGGCATTCGAGGGGCTGATGCTTTCGTGGCTCACATACCCCGATTTCCCGATGCGCGAGGCGCTAGCCGAATGGGCGGCGGGACTGCGCGCGGGAATGCGCAAACCCGACTGACGCAATTTTTTCACGCCGCTGTCTTGCGCAATGCATCGCACTTCATTATTTGGTTGGTCAACCAACCTAAAAAGGATGACCAGCGATGCATATAGTCATGACAGGTGCGACATCGGGTTTCGGGGCCAATGCGGCGGGGCGGCTGGCGGCCGCCGGGCATAGGCTGACCGTCGGCGCGCGGCGTCCCGACGCGGTCGACGCGGCCTGGCGCGCCGAGGCGCTTTCGCTTGATCTTGACGACTTCGCGTCGGTCGACCGCTTCGCCGAGGCAGTGGCGAAGGGGCCGGCGGTGGATGCGCTGGTGCTCAACGCCGGGCTCCAGACGTCGAAGCTGGAGACGGGCGCCGAGGGGTTCGAGCGAACCTTTGCGGTCAACCAGCTTGCGAATTTCCGGCTGCTCCTCCGCCTACTGCCGCATCTTGCGCCCGGCGCGCGGGTGATCCTGACAGGGAGCGGGACACACGATCCCGAGGAAAAGACGCTGGTGACGCCGCCCGCGCACGCCAATGCCGAATGGCTAGCCTACCCCGATCGCGACCCCACGCTGCCGAAGAAGGATCAGGCGCAGGCGTTCCGCGCCTATAGTTCGTCGAAGCTCGCCAATATCATGACCGCGCGCGAGCTGGCGCGCCGCCGCCCCGATCTCGCCGCGATGAGCTTCGACCCCGGCTATGTTCCGTGGACCGGGCTGGCGCGCGACAGCGGCAAGATCATATCGTCGCTGGTCAGCCTGATCCTGCCGCTGACGATGAAGCGCGACCGCAAGAGCACGATCGATCTGTCGGGCGAATATCTCGCGTCGCTGGCGGCGGGCCGGCCTATTCCGATGCGCGTGGCGATTACTGGTCGGTACGCAATCCCGCGCTGGTGCGGATCGAGCCGTCGGCTCTGGCGCGCGACGATGTGGCTTGCGTGAAGATGTGGGACGATTGCGCGGGATTGATGGGGTTGGAGGGGTAGTGGGCGGAAGGTCCGCCAGCGGTCGGAAAGCGGCTGTGAGTCAGAAAGCCGCCGCCCCTGCATGGGCAGGGGCGGCGAGTTAAGGGTCAGGCAAGTGCCTCTTCAACCTGACCGAGCCTGTCCTTGCCGAAAAACATGTCTCCCCCGACGAAGAAGGTCGGGATGCCGAACGCGCCGCGCGCGACCACGGCCTCGGTATTGGCAACGAGCTTTGCCTTGATCTCGGGTTCCTGCGTGCGGGCGAGCAGGGCGGGGCCGTCGAAGCCGTTGGCCGACAGGAAGTGGGCGATCACCTCCGGATCATCCATCTTCAGGCCCTCTTCCCACATCGCGCGGTTCACCGCATCGACATAGTCGTCGAGCACGCCTTCGTCCTCGGCCACGATCGCGCCGCGCATGATCGTCAGAGTGTTGATCGGGAAGTGCGGGTTGAGGCGGAATTTGGTCAGGCGATGCTTCTCGATGAAGCGCCGCATTTCGAGATGCTCATAGGCGAGCTTTGCGGGCGCCTCGGCATATTGCACCATCGGCGCCTTGTTGCCCGTCGCCTTGAAGATGCCGCCGAGCAGGCACGGCGTAATGATCAGGTCGGCGCCGGTACGGTCGAGCAATTCGGGCAGTATCTTCAACGTCAGATAGGCGTTGGGGCTGCCGAAATCGAAGATCAGTTCGAGGCTTTTGGTCACCATTTCTCTCCCCAGGGACGGAGGTCGAGTTCGTGCGTCCACGCGCTTCTGCGCTGTTTGTGGAGCATCACATAATTGGCGGCGATGGCTTGCGGATTGAGGATCAGATCCTGCGCCTTCGCATTGTCGAAATCGGGGTGGCGGCCCTTGATGAAGTCGGTGTCGATCGCGCCATCGATGATCGTGTGTGCGACATGGATACCCTGCGGCCCGAGTTCGCGCGCCATCGACTGCGCGAGCATGCGGAGCGCGCCCTTCGCGCCCGAAAAGGCCGAAAAGCCCGATCCGCCGCGCAGGCTCGCGGTCGCGCCGGTGAACAGGATCGTGCCGCGCCCGCGCGGGATCATGCGCTTCGCCGCTTCGCGGCCCATCAGGAAACCGCCGAGGCAGGCCATTTCCCAGACCTTGGTATAGACGCGCACGGTCGTTTCGGTGATCGGAAAATTCACATTGGCGCCAATGTTGAACACCGCGACCTCGACCGGCCCGACCTCCGCCTCGACCTGGTCGAAGAGCGCGATCATCGCCTCTTCATCGCGCGCGTCGCCGGGGAAGGCGCGGGCTTGGTGCCCGTCGTCGCGGATCGACTGCGCGAGCGCTTCGAGCGCGTCGGCGTTGCGTGTCCGGCGGTTGACGCAGGCGGTGAGGCCTTCGGCGGCAAAGGCCCGCGCGATCGCGCCGCCGGTGGCGTCACCGGCTCCGATGATCACGGCCGCGGGATGGGGCATGGGCGACTCTCCTCTTGCCGTGCATCGTAACTATGATAATCATAGTGACAAGCGATTTTTCCAGGAGGAGCGGCGATCATGCTGCGCCGATGACAGGGAATAGGGAGCGCCAATGCCCAAACGCGCGGATCTGTCGGACACCTTTTGCCCCGTCGGGCGCTCGGCCGAGTTGCTCGGCGACCGCGCGGTGCTGCTGATCCTGCGCGACCTGTTCTTCGGGCGCCGCCGCTTCGAAGCGATCGCCGCGAACACGGGGCTTGGGCCACAACTCGTGTCGGCGCGGCTGAAGCTGATGGAACGGGAAGGGGTGGTCGAGCGCCACGCCTATCAAGAGCGGCCGCCGCGTCACGAATATCGGTTGACCGCGAAGGGCAAGGATTTGTTCGACGTCCTCTATGCGATGCGCAATTGGGCCGAACGCTGGGCCTATGCAGAGGGCGAGACCGGCGCAGGCCCGGCGATGCGTTATGTCCATCGTGCGTGCGGCACCGATGTCGGGACGTCGACCGTCTGCCCGGGATGCGGCGAGCCGCTGCGCTATGGCGATCTGAAAGGGGAGCCGTCCGAGGCGCTCAGGGCCGAGCAGGCGGCGCGGACAGGATAGACGTCCGCCCATGTTGTGATACGCTCCGGCCTCGATGCAGAGGAGGCAGATTTGCGCGGTCGATCAGGGCTTTGTTTAGCTATTCTGTCGGTTTTTGCCGTTTCGGCGCATGCCATTCCCCCTCCGCCGCCGCCACCCGACCCGATGGTGATGGCTGAAGCCAGCAAATTGGCCGATGCGTTGATCGCCGTGGACGAGAGAGAATTGCGGTACCGGACGGGTTTTGCGGTGTCCAGCGAGGCGACCGGCTGGCTGGTGAGGGAGCATCCCGGCGTCGACGACCCTGCGGTGCTCCGCGCATTTCATCTGGCCATTCTTTCCAGGGTGGACGCGCTTTGGCCGGAGGAGCGGTCCAATATACAGGCGGGCCTCGCCAATCTTTATCGTTTGATGTCGGCTGCCGACCTCGTTGCCACGCGCTCTTTTATCGCGAGCCCTTCCGGACAGAATTTCGGGCGGCTGCTCGTCGGCGCCGACATACGCTTGCTCGACGCGGTGGCGACAGCCACGCTGTACCGCAGGCTGGGTCCGGAACTCCCGGAATTGCTTGACGCGGCGCAAAAGTCGGCCGCCGAATAAGCCTCAGGCCTTTTCGAGCGTGCACTGCAGCGGATGCTGGTTCTGCCGCGCGGCGTCCATTACCTGGTTGACCTTGGTCTCGGCGACTTCATAGCTGAACACGCCGCACACGCCGACGCCTTGCTGGTGGACGTGCAGCATCACCTGCGTCGCCTGTTCGATATCCATGTTGAAGAAACGCTGCAGCACCATCACGACGAATTCCATCGGCGTATAATCGTCGTTGAGCAGCAGCACCTTGTACATCGAGGGCTTTTTGGCTTTTGCGCGCGTGCGAGTCGCGATGCCGACGCCGGGCGTGCCGGAAGCATCGTCTTCCTTGCCCGCCATGGCGCGGACGATGTGAGGGATCGAAACGGGAAACATCATCGTCGTGAATATCGCAAGCCGGGACAGAATCGCAAGAGGGGCGGGGTCTATTAACCCCCTTTTCGCGAAGACCGAAAAGCAAGAACCGCCCGCTTCCGGTGGAAGCGGGCGGTCTTGGGATGTCGGCGCAGGCGGGGGGAGGGGGAAGCCCGCGCCAACGGAAGAATGAAAGCCTTAGGCGGCCTTCATCTTCGAGGTGATCACCGAAACGCGGTTCGAGATCGGCGCGAAGCTGTCGTTCGTCAGCTTGACGACGAGTTCGCTGGTCTTCGAGGTCTGCGCAACAGCGGCGTCGAACGCCTTCTTGCTGTTTTCGGCATAGAGCTTCAGGAATTCGGCCGGCGACTTAACGGCGGTGTAGCCCTTCATCGCGGCCGACGTGTCTTCGAAGCTCTTGCGAGCGAAGGCGACGCCTTCCTGGCCGAGGGTTTCGAGGCCCTTGGCAGCGATCTTGCCCGATTCGACGAGGGCTTCGACGTTCGCCTTGTTGAACTCGACAGCTTCCTCAGCCAGCTTGCTGGTCTTGGCGAGAGCTTCCTTCGAACGCGCCTGGAAATCGGCGGTCAGGGTTTCGGCGCGGGTCTTCGCTTCGTCGGCGAACTTCTTGACGGTGTCGTTCATGGTCTTGAATCCTTTGGTGGCGAGGGCTGCCGGCTTCGGCTGGGCCTTCGCGGGCTTGGGGGCAATGGTCTTTGCAGCCGCCTTCTTGGGGGCGACCTTCTTGGCTGCCGGCTTTGCGGCTTTCTTTTGGACCGGCTTGGCTTTTGCCGCGACGGTCTTGGTCTTTGCGGGCGCCGGGGCCTTCACTGCGGGAGCAGCTTCGACGACCGGAGCGGCAGGAGCAGCCACCGGCTTGGCGGCGGTTTCCAGCGTCGCGGCTTCGAAAGCCTTTTCGGCACTATCCATCTTGGTAGCCATGGGGGAACTCCTTTATGTTGCAGTGCACAATATAGGAGTGGATCGGCAATTTCAAGAGAAAAATTGTGCAGTGCACAAAAATCATCCGGGCGTCGGCCGGGGGACATCATGAACGCACAATATTACCGCTGTTTGACGTAGCGGCCGGGGGCGTCCTCGATCGCCTTTTTAGCGCCCTTTCCCGGAATGCGCGAGCCTTTGGCGGCGGTTTTTGCACCATCCTGGTCCGAAATCCAGTCGATCCAGTGCGGCCACCAGCTGCCCTTGGTTTCACTTGCGCTCGCGATGAAGTCGTCGAGCGTCGCGGCACCATTGTCGCCGGTCCAATATTGATATTTGCCCGCTGCGGGCGGGTTGACGACGCCCGCGATATGGCCCGATCCGGCGAGCAGGAAGGTCTTCGGACCCGACAGATGGTCCATCAGGCGCCAGACGCTCGCGAGCGGTGCGATATGATCCTCTCGCCCCGCCTGAATGTAAGCAGGCGTCCGGATCTTCTTGAGGTCGATCGGCGTGCCCATCACCGTCAGGCTGTTCGGGATCACCATGCGGTTGTCGCGGTAGAGGTCGATCAGATATTGGCGGTGCCACTTCGCGGGCAGGTTGGTCGTGTCGCCGTTCCAATAGAGCAGGTCGAAGGGCGGATAGTCGTTGCCCAGCAGATAATTGCTGACGACATAGTTCCAGATGAGGTCGCGGCCGCGTAGGGAGTTGAAGGTCGCGGCCATGTAGCGGCCGTCGAGGAAGCCGCCGGCCGACAGCTGCTGGAGCAAGGTCAGATAGCTTTCGTCGACAAACATCTTGAGGTCGCCGGCGAGCTCGAAATCGACCTGCGCGGTGAAGAAGGTGACCGACTTGACCTTGTCGGCCTCGCCCCGCGCGGCGAGCATCGCGAGCGTCGCGGCGAGCGTGGTCCCGGCGACGCAATAGCCGATCGTGTGGACGTGCGGGACGCCCAGCAATTCGCGCACCGTGTCGATCGCATCGACCTGTGCGGCGATATAATCGTCCCAGATCACCTCGCTCATCGAGGCGTCGGCGGACTTCCACGACACCATGAACACGGTCAGCCCCTGTTCGACCGCCCACCGGACAAAGCTTTTGGCGGGGTTGAGGTCGAGGATGTAGAAGCGGTTGATCCACGGCGGG
>JACDQN010000532.1 GCA_015657575.1 Sphingopyxis sp. | reverse complement strand
TTCATCTTCCAGTTGCCGACCACATATTTGCGCCGCGCCATCGTCCGCTCCTCCCGCCTGTCTATCCTTTTACGGCCCTAGCGGGCCACGGGGCCGCTAGGCAAGCCGCGGAGCGCCAACCCGCGAAAAGCGCCTTTCCCGCCTTGATGCGCCGCCACCGCGCCTCTAAAGCAGCGCCAAATCTTGCGCGTCTGCGCCCTGACGAAAGACTGTTCGTTTCATGATCACCGCCATCCGCCGCATGTTCTCCTCGACGCTCGGCAAGTTCATTGCGCTCGCCTTCATCGCATTGATCGGGGTCCTCTTCGCGCTCAGCGACGTCACCGGCAACGCGACGTTCGGCGGCATCGGCGGCGCCAATGTGGCGAAGGTCGGCAACACCGACATCGGCGTCGGCGAACTGCGCGACCGCGTCCAGGCCGTCTATAACCAGGCACGCCAGCAGCAGCCGGGCCTGACGATGGCGGCCTTCGTCGAATCGGGCGGCCTCGATGGCGTGCTCGACGAACTGATCGAGGGCGCGGCCTTCGAACAGTTGGCGGGCGACCTCGGTTTCGGCGTAAGCAAGCGCCTCGTCGACGGACGCATCGCCGACCTTCCCGTGTTCGCCGGCGTGTCGGGCACCTTCGACCAGACGATGTTCGAACGCTTCCTGCAGCAGAATGGCATGACCGAGGCGCAGCTGCGCCGCGATATCCGTCAACAGCTGCTGGCCGAGCAGATCGCCGCACCGATCGCCTCGATGCCCGCGCTGTCGCCCGGTATCGCCCAGCCCTATGCCGCGCTGCTGATGGAACGGCGCCGCGGCGACGCGACCTTCATCCCGGCGAGCAGCTTCGCGCCGGCCAACGATCCCGGCGACGCCGCGCTGCAGGCCTTTTTGAAACAGCATGTCGCGCGCTTCACCGTTCCCGAACGCCGCGTGCTGCAATATGCATTGTTCGACCGCGCCGCCGCGCCTGTGCCCGCGGTGACCGACGCCGAAATCGCCAAGGTCTACAAGGATAATGCCGCGCAGTTCGCCGCAAGCGAGACGCGCCGCTTTGCGCAGGTGATCGCGCCCGACCAAGCGACCGCCAACACGATCGCGGCGAAGGTTCGCGGCGGAACCTCGCTCGCCGCCGCCGCGCAGGCGCGGGCCTTTCGGCCTCGACGACCGGCGAGCTGACCCAGTCGGCCTATGCCGCGACCACCAGCGCCGCCGCCGCAAAGGCGGGCTTCGCCGCGCAGCGCGGCGCGGTGCTCGGGCCGACGCAGACCGGCCTCGGCTGGGCCGTCGCGCGCGTCGAAGCGGTGACCGCCAAGCCCGCGCGCTCGCTCGCCGACGCAACCCCCGAAATTCGCGAAGAACTTGCGAAGAACAAGGCCAACGAAGCGATCGTCGACTATTACAACGCGATCCAGGACGCAGTGAACGGCGGCGCTTCGATCGAGGAAATCGCCGCCGACCGCAAGCTGACGGTCGCCGAAACCCCGGCGCTGTTGCCGAGCGGTCGTGCCCCCAACCAGCCGGCGTTCGCACTGCCGCCCGAACTCGCGCCGATGATCGTGCAGGCTTTCCAGACCGGCAGCGAGGGCGAAGCCGCGCTCGCGACGCTCGTCGAGAATGAAAAATTCGCGGTCGTCGCGGTCAAGTCGATCGTCGCCGCAGCGCCGCCGCCCTTTGCTCAGCTCCGCCCCGCGCTGCTCGCCGAATGGCGCCTCGCCGAAGGACAGAAAATCGCCCGCAGCAAGGCGCGCGCAATCGTCAAGGCGGTCGAAGGCGGGCAGAGCCTCGCCGAGGCTGCGCGCGCGGTCGGCCCCAATATCGGCAGCGTCCAGACGATCGGCGGCCTGCGCGGCGAACTCGGCCAGAACGGCCAGCCCGTCCCGCCCGAATTGTCGCTGCTCTTCTCGATGGCCCGGAACAGCGTCAAGACGCTCGAAATGCCCGGCAACAGCGGCTGGATGGTGCTCGCCCTCGGCGAGGTGAACCGGCCCGACCCCAAGTCGATCGATCCGCGCCGCGTCGCTGCGATCGCACAGCCGCTCGCGCCCGCCTTCGGCAACGAGCTGGTGCAGCAACTGATGGCCGAAGCAAAGCGCCGCGCAGGCGTGACGATCAACAAGGAACTGGTCGAGCAGCTCCGCAAAGAGCTGACCGGCACCGCGCCGGTCAACGAATAAGGGTGAGCCTCGAAGGCAGGGCCGCGGCGCTCGAGGCGCTGGCGCAGGGGCGCGGCGCGGTCGTCTGGCAACGCCTGATCGCCGACGTCGAAACCCCTGTATCGGCCGCGCTCAAGCTCATCGAACCCGGCCGCGGCGACTGGGTGCTTGAATCGGTCGAAAGCGGCGAAACGCGCGGCCGCTACAGTCTGCTCGGGCTCGATCCCGACCTGATGTTCGAGGTCACCGGCGACGCCGCGCGGATCAACCGCGACTGGCGCCGCGACCGCACGGCTTTCCAGCCGCTCGCATGCCCCGCGCTGCAGGCGCTGCGCGACCTCGTCGCCGAATGCCGCTTCGACGTGCCCGAGGGGTTGCCGAAGGCGCTCGCCACACTCGTCGGCTTCTTCGCCTATGAAACGATCGGGCTCGTCGAACGCATCCCGCGCGCGCCGGGCCCCGGGCTCGGCCTGCCCGACATGATCTTCGTCCGCCCGACCGTCATCCTCGTCTTCGACCGCCTGGCCGACGAACTGTTTCTGATCGCGCCGATCTGGCCCGATCCGGAGGGCGCGATCGACCGGATGATCGAACAGGCGCAGGAACGGCTCGAAACCGTCGCCGCGCGCCTGTCGAGCGTCAGCGCGCACGGCGACCGTGCGGCGACGGCCGCGCTGCCCGCCGACATCGCCGCAAGCCCCGCGACGACGCCCGCGCACTTCGCGTCGATGGTCGCGTCGGCCAAGGAATATATCGCCGCCGGCGATATTTTTCAGGTCGTCTTGTCGCAGCGCTTTTCGACGCCGTTCGACCTGCCGCCCTTCGACCTCTATCGCGCACTCCGCCGCATCAACCCGTCGCCTTTCCTCTATTTCCTCGACCTTCCCGGTTTCGCGCTGATCGGCTCGTCGCCGGAAATCCTCGTCCGGGTCCGCGATGGCGAGATCACCATTCGCCCGATCGCGGGCACCCGCCCGCGCGGCCGCACCAGCGCCGAGGATGTCGAGAACCGCGAGAGCCTGCTCGCCGACCCCAAGGAACGCGCCGAGCATCTGATGCTGCTCGACCTCGGCCGCAACGATGTAGGCCGCGCGGCGGTGGGGGGCAGCGTCGTCGTCACCGACAGCTACACCGTCGAATATTACAGCCACGTCATGCACATCGTCTCGAACGTCATCGGCCGCATCGCGCCCGACAAGGACGCGATCGACGCGCTTTTCGCGGGCTTCCCCGCGGGCACGGTCAGCGGCGCGCCCAAGGTCCGCGCGTGCCAGATCATCGCCGAGCTGGAGGCCGACGCGCGCGGGCCCTATGCGGGCGGCGTCGGCTATTTCGCCCCCGACGGCAATATGGACAGTTGCATCGTGCTGCGCACCGCCATCGTCAAGGACGGCGAAATGCACGTCCAGCGGCCGGCGCGCATCGTCGCCGACAGCGACCCCGCCTATGAACAGCGCGAGTGCGAAGCCAAGGCCGGCGCGTTGTTCGCGGCGGCGCGCGAGGCGGTGCGTCTGGCAGGGACGCCGGGGTATGGGC
>JACDQN010000531.1 GCA_015657575.1 Sphingopyxis sp. | reverse complement strand
TACAGATTTTCGCCGACGCCGTCGGCGCCGATGTTGAACTGGACGTCGATCTGCGGCGCCGACTGCCATTGGTAGACGGCGGGCGCGCTCGGGTTTTCGAACGAAAGATCCTTCACATATTGCGAGATCAGACCGATCGCCGGGCTGGTATCTTCGCCGTTCGGCTGCGGGGCGGGGTTGATGTCGCTGCTGGTCTCGTCAGCCATGATGTCGATGCTTTCGTTGAAATGACAGGATGATCCGATCCGCGAGGCCAGCCCGCGGCAGACGGTTGCCGCGGCGCTTAGCAGCGAGGCGCGGCGAGCACAATGGGCGCCATATTGGGCCGGCGAAGGGCCGAATCGTTGACCCGGTGCGCCGCTGCGGCCATGGTGGTTTGAAACATGGGCGGTGATAGCCTATGTATTGCCTCTGGATTTCCACTGCCCGTATCGGACTCTTGCCCGTGACTTCTTTTGCTATCGTCCTGCTCGCCATGATCGCCGCCTTCCTCGGCATGCGGCTCTATTCGGTGCTTGGGAAGCGTACGGGCCACGAACAGGAGCCCGTCCTGCCGCGCCGCGACGAACCGCGTGCCGCCCCGACGCCGCTGCGGCTCGACGAAGGCGACGCCCCGTCGCCGCAGGGAAATGCGCCCGACGCCTCGGGCCTCGTCTATGAACCCGCCGCCGAAATCGGCCTCCGCCAGCTGCTCGCGACCGACCGTCATTTCGACGCCGGCCGTTTCATGGAGGGCGCCGAAGCGGCGTACCGCATGATCCTAGAGGCCTATTGGAAGGGCGACCGCGACACGCTGCGTGACCTGTGCGACGATGACAGCTACGAAGCCTTCGTCGATGCGATCGAAGCGCGCGAGAAGCGCGGCGAGACGCTCGACAACCGCATCGTCCGGCTCGATTCGGCGAAGATCATCGCGGTCGAGGTCAATCGCAGCGAAGCGCGCATCACCGTGCGCTACCAGGCCGATATCAGTGCGATCACGCGCGATGCCGAAGGCAAGGTGATCGCGGGATCGATGAGCGACGCGGCACAGACCGACGATCTGTGGAGCTTCCGCCGCACGATCGGCAGCAACGATCCCAACTGGCTGCTCGACGAAGCCGAAACCGCCTGATCCGATGCG
This sequence comes from Sphingopyxis sp., assembly GCA_015657575.1. Lineage (GTDB taxonomy): Bacteria > Pseudomonadota > Alphaproteobacteria > Sphingomonadales > Sphingomonadaceae > Sphingopyxis. Next base: position 2,975 of record JACDQN010000531.1, on the reverse strand, counting down.
GGGGGATCGCATGACGGGGGCGTCGCGGGCGCGCGCTTTCGGATTCGCCTGCCTTGCCGTCCTGCCTTTGCTGTCGGGCTGTGCGTCGGTGATTCCCGATACCGGCAGTCGTCCCTCCACGGCCACGCCTCCCCCCGCCACGACCCGGCCCGCGACCGGAACGCCGGTCTATCAGCCGCGCCCGTCGGAGACCGGGACGGTCGCCGCGCGGCCGATCCCCGCGACCCCCAATCCGCCGCTCGCCGCGCCGCCCGTTCCCGCGGGTGCGACGACGGCGGCCGAAAGCGGCGTGATCGCGGGTCCCGAATTCAACGAACTCGGTGTGTCGGCCGAACAGGCGACCGCGGCGCTCAAGGCGTTCCGCATCAGCTGCCCCTCGGTCCAGCGGCGCGCGACGCGAGCGGGTTGACGCAGAACGGCGAATGGACCGAAAGCTGCAACGCGGCGAAAAGCTGGGCCGACCGCGACGCGACCAATTTCTTCAGCCGCTATTTCGGGACGGTGCAGGTCGGCGCGGGCACCGCTTTCGTGACCGGATATTACGAGCCCGAGATCGCGGCATCGCGCACCAAGAGCGCGGGCTATGACGTTCCCATCTATCGCCGCCCGGCCGACCTGATCGACGTCGACCTCGGCCAATTCTCCGACGAGCTCAAGGGCCGGAAGATTCGCGGGCGCGTCGAGGGCAGCAATTTCGTGCGCTATTACGACCGCGCGGCGATCGAGCGCGGGGCGCTCGCGGGGCGCGGGCTCGAAATCGCCTATGCCGCCGACGCCGCCGAGTTCTTTTTCCTGCAAATTCAGGGGTCGGGCCGCCTGCGCCTGCCCGACGGCCAGATCATGCGCATCGGCTATGACACGCAGAACGGGCGCGACTATGTCGGCATCGGCAAGCTGCTCGTCGACCGCGGCGAACTCAAGAGCGGCCAGACCTCGATGCAGGGCATCCTCGATTATCTGCGCGCCGACCCGGTGCGCGGCGCGGCGGTGATGAACGAGAATCCGAGCTGGGTCTTTTTCCGCGAACTGACGGGGCCGGGGCCGCTCGGCGCACTCGGTGTGCCGGTGACCGGCCGGGTGAGCGTCGCCGCCGATCCCAAATATGTGCCGCTCGGCGCGCCCGTCTTCCTGTCGCTCGACCGTGCCGAACCCAATGGATTGTGGATCGCGCAGGATACCGGCGGCGCGATCAAGGGCGCCAACCGTTTCGACAGCTTTTGGGGCGCGGGGCATGATGCGCGCGCGATCGCGGGCGGCATGGCGGGGCGCGGATCGGCGCTGCTGTTGCTGCCGCGCGCGAGCGTCGCGCGGCTCACCGTCCGGCGCTGAGGCGCGCCGTGCCGCGGCGTCTCGATCCCGAAGAAGCCGCGCTCTGGAAGAAGGTCGCGGCGACGGTAAAGCCGCTTCCCGGCGCTGCGGCGCCGCTCCCTCCGAAGACGCCGCCGACGGTTCGCCCGCCGAAACCCGCGCCGCGCAGCGTCGCGGCGCCCGCTGCGGCGGTTCGCCCGCCGGCGGCATTGCCGCCGCCGCGCCGGACGCATGCGCGGGCGACGCTCGACAGCCATTGGGACCGGCGGCTGCGCAAGGGGCTCGTCCGTCCCGACATGAGCATCGACCTCCACGGCCATACGCTGGCTTCGGCGCAGGCGCTGCTCGACGAGGCGATCGGGCGCGGATTGTTGCGCGGGGCGCGCGTGCTGCTCGTCGTCGCGGGGCGGTTGCGGCCCGGCGCCGAGCGGCTGCCCGCGATGCACGGCGATCCGCGCCCGCGCGGCGCGATCCGCGCGTCGCTGCCCGACTGGTTGGCGGTGTCGCCGCATGCCGACCAGATCGTCGCGCTGCGCCCGGCGCATATCAGCCACGGCGGGGCGGGGGCGGTCTATGTGATCTTGCGTCGAGCGCGCGAGGAATAGTCTCCCCGCAAAAGAAAAAGAGATTCTCACACAAAGACACAAAGAAGGCGCGCTTCACCGCCGCCGCTGCCTGCCGCCGTAGGCGAACTTTCAAGGACGCTTCGCGCGGCTCTGAAACGGCAGCGCCGGCAAAGACTTCCCCCCTTTGTGTCTTTGTGTGAGATTTCGCTTCGTCGCGCCCGCGCGCGCGATATTTCAGCCCGCCAGCGCGCGTACCAATATGCCGCGATAGATGTCGGTCAGGCGGCGAAGATCGTCGACCGCCACCGCTTCGTCGAGCTTGTGCATCGTTGCGTTGGTCAGCCCGAATTCGACCACCGGACAGAGCGCGTGCAGGAAGCGCGCGTCCGACGTGCCGCCGGTCGTCGACATTTCAGGGGTGAGGTCGGTTTCGGCGTGGATCGCCTCGGCGACGAGTCCCGACAGTTCGCCCGGCGGGGTGAGGAAGGCTTCGCCCGAAATCTTGCCCACTATCTTGGCGCGCGGTTCGACGTCGTGCGCCAGCCGCTCGACCATCGCGACGAGGTCGGCGCCGCGGTGGCGGTCGTTGAAGCGGATCGACAGGCGCGCGCGCGCCGAGGCGGGGATGACGTTGGTCGCGCCGTTGCCGACTTCGATATCGGTGAATTCGATATTCGACGGCTGGAACCATTCGGTGCCCGAATCGAGGTCGACCGCGTCGATCGCCGCGAGAATCTTCACCAGCTTGGGGATCGGATTGTCGGCGAGATGCGGATAGGCGACATGCCCCTGCGTCCCCGGCACGTCGATCCAGATATTGACCGACCCGCGCCGCCCGATCTTCACCATGTCGCCGAGCCGGTTCACCGATGTCGGTTCGCCGACGACGATCATGTCGGGGCGGATGCCGCGGGCGTCCATATGCTCCATCAGCGCGCGGGTGCCGAAGATGGCGGGACCCTCCTCGTCGCCGGTGATGATCAGGCTGATCGTTCCCGCCTCGACCGGCGTCGCGGCGGCGGCGGCAATGAAAGAGGCGATCGCCCCCTTCATGTCGACCGCGCCGCGCCCGTCAGAGCAGGTCGCCGCGAATCTCGGGGG
>JACDQN010000530.1 GCA_015657575.1 Sphingopyxis sp. | reverse complement strand
CGTGGAGGTTCGAGTCCTCTTCTGGGCACCAGGTACCCTTCCCCATAGGGTACTGAAAACCTTGAAAAACTGCTGGAAAATATGGCATTTCGGGACACTGCTGGTGACCCGGGATGTTCCATAGATGTTCACTCCATCTCAGAGCAAACCGGGTCACCGATCGGGTCACCGCTTTTTTCCGAAATTCGAGTCCTGACCTAGTACTCGACTTTGGAATCGAAGCCGTGAGCGCATTGGAGATGAGTGCATGGCTCTCAGCGATACGAAGGTTCGAACCCTCAAGCCGCGCGAAAAGCTGTACAAGGTATCAGACGACCGCGGGCTCTACCTAGAGGTGAGACCGAACGGGTCCCGGCTCTGGCGATATCGCTACTTCCTTCATGGCAAGGACAAGCGGATCGCCTTGGGCGCCTATCCCGCGGTGGGGCTAGCGGATGCACGTCGAAAGCGAGACGATGCGCAACGCAACGTCGAACAAGGTGTCGATCCGGTTCTCAGTCGCAAGCGCGAGAAGCTCACTGCGGTCGTGAACATGGCGAACAGCTTCGGAGACGTGGCCAACGAGTACATCTTGAAGATCACGAAGGAAGGGCGAGCCGACGCGACGCTGGACAAGGCTCGTTGGTTGCTTAAGCAACTGGCGCCGATCGCGAAGCTGCCAATCGCAGACATCAAGCCTTTGGAAGTTCTCGCGGCTCTGAAGAAGCTCGAGAAAAAGGGCAATCACGAGACGGCACGGCGGTGCAGATCGTTCGCCAGCCGGGTTTTCCGGTATGGTGTCGCGACCGGGCGAGGGGAAAATGATCCCAGCGCCATCCTGCGAGGCGCGCTCATCGTCCCGCGGACGACGCATCATGCCGCTCTCGTGGATCCGCACGACGTAGGCATGCTTCTTCGTGCGATCGACGGCTACGAAGGATATCCCGTCACGCAGTTCGCCTGCAAGATTGCGCCCCATGTCATGCTACGGCCTGGGGAGCTTCGCCATTCTGTCTGGTCCGACATCGACTTCAAAACGGGTATTTGGTCCATTCCTGCCGAACGCATGAAGATGCGCCGCGCGCATTCGGTTCCGTTGTCACGACAAGTGATTGGTCTCTTGCGAGAGCTCGCCATTCACACCGGACCGGACGGATTCATGTTCCCGGCTTTTCATAGCCATCGGCGTCCGATGTGCGAGAATACGATGAACCAGGCGTTTCGGCGAATGGGGTTCACATTCACGCAAGTCACTGCGCACGGGCTGCGCACGACGGCCTCGACTCTCCTGAATGAATCAGGCCTGTGGAGTCCTGACGCTATCGAGCGCTCTCTCGCCCACAACGACACAAATGCAATCAGAGCAACCTATAATCGGGGGCGCTATTGGAACGAGCGGGTCGAAATGCATCAGTGGTGGAGCGATTATCTCGACCAACTGAAGGCGGGAAAGGCCATCAAGACGAAGGCGGCATAATGCCGTCAGTCCGCCTTCCATCCGATCGGGTCGGCCAGCCACTCAAGAACGGAAGATTCTCGCCATCCTACGCAGTGAGTTGTGATTTGTACCTGTTTGGGAAACGAGCCTTCGTTGACTTTTCGATATAGCGATGAGCGGCTGAGGCCTGTCAGGTCCAGTACTTTGGCAATTCGTAGGATGCGGCAGGTATGCAGCTGTTCCATATCGTTTCTCCAAATCTAATGGATTCAAGTTTGTTTTCGGAACGCTTGCCGCAAGTCCCTTGGGGTTATCGGCGTCATATGAGTGGGCCATTCGCATCCGTGGTCGATCCGCTTTTGCTCGATGTGCAAGCGACCGCTCGCGCGGTTTCATCACTCGGCAATGTTGGCCGCGCAACAGGGCGTGACGTTCCAGAAATTTAGAGTTATCTAGAACGGAAGAAGAACGGGGCAGTCGCTTTACTCAACCTGTATCCCTGCGGGTATTGGAGGGCGCCAGCAAGGTGGTCGGTCATGACGTACGTCGCTATCAAACTTTCAGACGAATTCGTGGAGGCGATCGACCAGTGGCGAGTTGCTCACGGCGACCAACGGCTTACGCGAGGCGATGTACTGGAATATTTCGTCGCACAGGGATTGGGCATCGAGCTGCCAGATTTTGATAGTCGGCGGCGACCTGCCACGCGCGCGGAAATGGAGGAACGGGGCAAGCTGTATTGTCAGCTGTACTCTGAGTTGAAGACCTATGCGGCAGTCGCTCGTGAGGTGGGATTCTCAGTGTCGACAGTGACTAAGGTGATCAACCGACATGAGAGGATGAGTCGGACGACGACCGTCCGTGTAGTCTCAGGCAGCGTCGGCCCTGTTGAAGAGGATGCCCGGACTTATGAATTCTAGTCGTTCGAATTCCAAAGAGATGAAGGTACTCGATGGTCTATGTTTGGGCGATATCGAAGGGGAGAGCCACTTTCCTTTCGTCGGTCAAAAGACGTTCGACGCGATGGTAGCGAAGGGGTGGATCGAGGAGGCGAGATGCGAGACCTATTGGACAGCAGGTTATCGCATCACTCCGGCTGGCCACGAAGTGCATCAAGCAGGTTATGATGCAGGCATGTAGGGCTGCCGGAAGCTAGTCTCACGGTGGAATCGACCAATTGAAGAATGACAATTGGTGTGATGCCTATCCAATGGCGAGATTAGGGAGGAGATACCCTGCGTCACTGTCGATTGGGACGGGAGCTGTGCCGGACAATGCGCCAGCGATAAGCCCGAAATACGGAGACCAGTAACGACGCATAGCCGGCGCTCGGAGCCGACCGTAGCGCGCTTCCATCAGCCTGAGATCCTCCCACATCGCGCCGCAATAATGGGAGAGGACAAAGTCGACGGCGAGGATGCCGTCGACTGGCGCGCATGCCATCCGCGGGGCTTCAGGAAGAAACACGCCCCTGATGCGGTCATCAAATTCGTCCATACCCTCACCGCCAAACTGAAAATGGAAACGGGGATGGACGCCCGCACTTTGAGTACCGAGATAAAGATGCGTGTCTATGTGCCAGGCGGATCGCAGCTCATGCATTTCGTCGTCAGTCTCAACGAGCGCGTCACATCGGAAATCCACCGCGAGGTCGCGCAACAAAGCGTAGCTGTTGCCTACTTCGCTGACCTCGGTTGGAACGTATTCCTGGACCTTGACGCTCAGTATCGCGGTGAGCCGGTCGGCGCTCGCCTTTCGCGGTCGACAGTGTCTTTGCTCTTCAAGCCGAAGATGAAGGTCATCGATTTGATAGCCCCAGTATTCTCGTCCGGCGTCCCGCGCGCCGGGAGGAGCGGTACGAAGACCGCCTTTGCAGCCCGCGGCGGCGACTTGCAGCGGACCGGCATCCTGAGTCAGCCCATTGCCCTCGAGCAGATTGGCAAGCTCGAACAGCTCGTCCTGCCTTGCTTTGCGATAGTCTTCAAAAAGCTCGCGGAGAGCGGGCGTCACTGGGACGCCCGCTTTGCGAGCTCCGCTTTCACGCGGGTTCGCTCCGCAGGTGACAGCCGCGGATGATTGGGACTACGCAGAGCTTCTTCCAGACAGAGGTATTCGGTGTCATGCCAGCTTTCGGAACCATAGACTGGGAGCAGCGGATATCCCTGGTTCAGATCGACCGGTACTTGCGAGCGGATGCAGATGGTCCAGAATCGATCGCCGGGGCTATCAGGATTTGGGCCAATGGGTTCAAGCTCACCCAGACCAAGCGCATCTTTCAGCTTGGCGACACGGTCAGATGCGGAGAGGCGCGAGGGAAGCTGGTCAGGATCGACCTTCTCCTGCCACCAGTCGAGGACACCCATCATCCACCATCGCGGATAACCCTGCGCAAAGGCGCCTGAATAAGCTCTCGCCTCAAGAAGACCGAGCAGGTCGCTCCACTGCGGCGACTTGTCGCGATCGACTCCGAGACGCACAGCTAACAATTCTTCTGCGATCATAGGCCCGGCGCGTCTCAACAACTTCACGACGATGAAACGGGCGAGCACATGGGCAGGGGCATTGGGCCGCTGGAGCCCGATCAGCGTACGTGTGTCGAGCCGCGCGAGTTGGTCTTCCGGCCAAGCCAGAAGCGCGCTCAATGTAGCGGGAGTCGGATCGCCGCTCGAAAAAATGCAGACCTTTTCGTAGTCATCTGCGAGAGCCGCAGCGACCGCCGCAATGGGCGCTGGAGCGTTGAGTACATTTTCCTTGTCGATCAGCTCGTCGAAAAGGTCGTCGCTGGTAGAATCCTCATTCACATACTCTCGGATAACGTCGCGCTTCGAGAGGCGGATTATCGGAAACTCGGGCAAGCTGTTACCGGACGTGGGCGTACGAGCCCGGGTCTGGAGCGTGCGTACCTGCTGCGCGAGCGCGATGCCGTCGAAGCCTACAGGCTGCCCGTCCGTATCGAGCGCATTGGTAAGCGCTACATCAAGGAAAAGCCCATCGGGGTTGATCTCGCGGATGAGGCTGATCGTGTCAGCCATTTTGCTCGGTCGCCTGACCATAATCGTCAAAGCGCCATTGGAAGCGGTCTCGATTGTCTCGCTGTATAGTTCCGCCGGCGCTTCGGCATTCGCCTCATCGTCGAGCATGAGATAGAGAGTCACGAAGGCGTCTCCGTTTGATCTTTTGTTTCTGGTACGCTGACGCGTATCGATGTCGTGAAGCCGTCGAGCGGATCGATAACTTCAACCCGCCCCCCCACAGAGGAGGCGATATCGGCAACGATCTTGAGTCCCAAACCGGTGCCGATTGCCTGAGCCGCTTCACTGGCGCGCACTGGGGACCCGCCCCCGGTTGTGAAAAAGGCGTCAAAAATTTGTCCGCGGTTTTCCGCCGGAATGCCGTCGCCATTGTCGTTGAACTGAAGAAATATCTCTCCAGGCCTAGCGCGCCCAACGGTGATGCTGAAATGCCCGGCGCGCCCCACTCTGTCCGCGGCCTTAATTGAATTTGTCAATAGATTCAGTAGGATAGATGACCACTCCGAAGCATGCATGGGAATTGTGCAGAGACTATAATCTGCGGGACGCGGAACATCGAGCTGGAGTCCGCGCTTCGTGAACATGGCGGCGAGATCTTCCTTGAATGACCGCGCAAAATCATAAAGGTCGATGCTTTGGAGCTCGCGTACCGAATTGCTCTTCATCATGCTGCCGAAATGCGACGTATAGGCTCGCACCTGTCGGAACTGTCCCCGGAACCGGTCCATCTGTTGTTGGAATACAGGGCTTTGGTCGCTCGAATTCGCTTCTAGGGCGTTGAGATTGAGTTCCATCGTCTCTGCAAGATGCGAGAAGTCGTGCGTAAACTCGGCAATCGTCAGTCCCATGCTCGCGAGGATGCGCATGAGATTTACCTCTTCGAGAAATTCGTCGCGCTCCTGCGCAATCTCGACAGCGACCTTGGCGGCATTCGCAAGGCGCAACAGGGAGGCACTGACGTCCCGTTGACCCTGAGGGCTCCTTTCCTCTGCCTCCTCTGTCGCCAGCAGAACCGTCCGAAGTTCTTCGATGCTCTTTTCAATATCCTCGGCGGCGCGAGCTCCGCTCTTGGGATCCTGACGATCGCGTGGCTTGCGGCCCAGTCCGCGCTTGCTTTCGATCCGCCGCACCGCGGCTTCGAGTATCTGCGACATGATGTCGCGGACTTCCTGTAGCGCATCCGATTCGATCAAGCCCTCGCGCGACGAGGTTTCTTCGAACGAGGCACCCTGAAGATCCTGAAGCGCGACGAAGCCGAGAAAGGCCTTGGTGCTGATAGGCGCGTAGGTCTTCGAGTTTTTCGAGTCGAGACCGAGCCAGTCGTCGCCGGGCTCGCCATAGGGCGGGACTCGATAGCCGTTGCGATAAAGACGGATGCCGCCTCGCTCGTTGAGCATCTCGCTGATCGCTGTCGTCGAATGGCCCAGAAACTCGGATCTCCGAATGAAATAATATGCGCGCATCTGGACGTCATGCGCGTGCGTCAGCGGCGCGCTGTTGGTCTTGTCGAGACCAGCCCGCTTGTCTTTCTCGTCGATATCGAAACGCGGGCAGACCATCGACCATGTCGTGTTCCCGCTTGCGTCGATTTCTGCCGTTATTACGGCCAGTGCATTGCCCAGAACTTCGGTGTCGGCATTGGCGACGACGCGCGGCTCGCTGATCAGCGAGCCACCACGGGTCATTTCGACGACAAAGCCGGGATCGCTTTTGGCCGATGCTGGCGTACGCGCCGCTGCCGATGCGGGTTCGAGACCTTCAAGTGGCGGCTGAATAAGCGTCGAGAGATAGCGAAAGACGCGCTTCAGATCTGTGTCGCTCCAGCTGTCGTGCAGACCGTGAATGCTCAGGCGCGTACCCTTCGGAGCCTCTTTTGGACTGGGCCGGATGCTGTTGCTGATCTGCGATATGTCGGAGCCTTGGACAAATTCGTCCCAGTCGATATCCATCGTCCAGCCGTGGGATTCATGTTCGGTTTGTGTGACGATCGTAAGAAAAACGCCGAGCCGCTCTGTCGCAAACCGCCCAATCCCCTTCTTACCCGCACGTGAACGCCCGTACCGCGGAGACACCGGGTTCGTCACTTTCTCGTCGCTGGCGAGGCGCATGAATCCGTTGACGATCTCGGCATAGGTCATGCCGTTGCCATCGTCGATTATCTCGAACCCTGTGAGGCCAGCAGCTTCGAACAGATTGACCGTGCAGCGGGTCGCGTCGGCATCATAGGCGTTTTTGACGAGCTCGCCGAGCGCAGTTTCCTGCTTGGCAACAAGCTCTCGTCCAAGCCGGCGCACGATGGCGGCGTCGGTCTGAAACCGCACAACACCTTCTTCCTCGCGCGAAATCTCGTTCGCGAGTTGCAATATTGCGCCAAAGTCTGTCTGAGGGCCCTTCAGCTCGCGTTCAAGGGCTTCTTTCAACTGCTCAAGATTGGTGGGGTCAGCCATGTTCCGAAGCTCGATACATTGAAGTGTAGCCAGGCGAAAGGCTTGGAATGGACGGGGATTTGCGTCGTGCTGCTAACAAGCGGGTGGCCTCCCCGGTCCAATTATGTTACGCGGCGAATGGCCATCGAGTGATACGAATGGCCGAATTACTTCCCGCCCGGGTTGGCTACACCGAACGCGCCGCCGATCCTAGCTTTGTTCGAGAAATGTTGAATGCTTGTTCCGATACAGCCTCCGCTCGATGGGCGCACTGCCGAGCGATTTCCCGGCTATATGAATGCGCTCGCCGCGTTACAGGCGGAAGGCGCGCGCGATCGCGTGTCGGACTTGCTGCGCGACGAGATTGAATGGCTCGACCGCCATCGGCACCTCGGCGAACAAGCGACGATCTACGAAGCCTGTATAAGGGTGCTCGCCGATTTGGTGCGGCTTCGCTGGCGCGTCTTTCCGCGCGGCCATGGCTTTGCCCTCGAGAATCCCAGCGACCAGAAGCGCAGTCGCACGACCGCGGAGCTGGTCGCGAGCAAAGATGCCATTCGTGAAGAACTGCGGCCCGTCGTCGATGAGCAGCGGATGCAGCCCGCTGTGCGCGATTTCGTCCGTAAGATGGAGCAGGGAACGCGCTCGAAGCGCAGTATCTTCGAATTGATCACGGACGAGGCGGAGCTGGCGGCACGACTGTCCCACGCAACTGAACTTGCGGGCGACGCTCGAGTAGACGCGCTTCGTGGCTCGATTCAGCCTTACCTCCAGCGCGCCACTGGCGATGCGGACGCGTTCACCGGCATCCGACTTCGCGAGATTTGGCGTTATTTCCGTTATAGCTGGTCGATCCCGCAAACCCCCGTGCCTGGCCGCCAACTCCTTTATCTCGTCCGCGACGCCGCGCATCCGCGTCACGCGGTGATGGGAATCGCCGCGCTCAACAATTGCCCGCTAGAAATGGGCGAGACGCGCGAGACGTTTATCGGTTGGCACCGTCGGGCGGTCGCGGCGCGTTTCCTGTCCGCGCGCGCTCGCGGTTCTGCCGCGCTCGCGGCGGAACTTGCTTGGCTGCAAGAGCGGATCGACGTCTCGCTAGGTGAGGTAGAATGGGCAAATCTGGTCACGCCGGACGAGGTGGCGGCGCCCGACGAAGATATCCTTCAGCGCATCGGCGTTGCGCACGACGAATTCTCGCGCATTCGCGAAAATCTGCTTCGCGAGATTGCCGAAAACACAGGCGATGCTTTCGATCCGGATCTTTGGGTGCGGGAAGGCGCGCCGCCGGTCGACGATGATATACTCCATCTTGAGGCAAAGGCCTCGGCCAATGCCCGCATGCATGTCGCGCGCAAATATCTCGTCGCGAAAAAGCGGGCCAGAGCTCTGGGGCGGCTGCTCGAGGCGAAGCTCATATTGGACCGTAACGAGGCAGCGTTGACAGATCCGACCCGGGTCGCGCGGCACTTGAAGCCGACGAATTCAAGCGGACGCCATCAACATCGTGGTAGAGGCGCTTAAAGCCCGGCGCGCCGGCGCCAATCTTCTCGAAATAACGACCTGTGGAGCGGTCGCGCCCTATGGGCCGATCCTCGGCGGCAAGCTGGTCGCGCTCATGATGTTGAGCCCGCAGGTGGGTGCCGATTATCAAGCGGCCTATGACGCACCTTCGATCATTTCCTCGCAGATGCTCAACCGCCCGGTCATTCGTGACAACAAGCTCGTCTATCTCGGCACGACGAGCCTCTATGCCCATGGTTCAAGCCAATATAACCGGCTGAAACTGCCGGCGAAGACCATCGCTCCTGACCAGCCCGAACTGCGTTATGAGCCGATCGGCGAGACGACCGGGTTCGGAACCTTGCAATTTTCCCCCGAAACCAGCCGCGCAATCGACCAGCTGGTGTCGGCCAGCAAAGCCTTCAAGGATGTGAACAGCGTCTTTGGGGAAGGTACGAGCCCCAAGTTGCGCAAACTGAAGCAGGGTATGCGCTTGATCGGCTTTAATCCGGATCGCATGTTGCGCCACGAGCAGAAGCGGCTGATCTATGCCGCTCCCTTGGCGTCTCAGTCGCGTGAATGGTTGCTCGAGCGCGCCACCGATTTGCCTTCTTATCTCGCGAATCCGGAGGCATTTCCCGATGCGAGCGAGGCGATTGCGGAATATTGGCGCAAACGCTGGCTTGCCGGACGGCTCGACCGTCAATATCCGCGCTATGAAGAGGATGAGCCCGGACAAGGCATGACGCCGCGCCAGGTCGAAGGAAACCGCGTCGGCTGACGTGGGCAGGGGAAAAATGATGGGGGCAGACGTGCAGTCGGGTACCGATCTATGGCGCATCTTGGCGCAGGCGGGGCCCAAGGCGACCGCCGAGGCGCTGGAGCGCGACGACTTGCAGCGCATGCATGTAGAGACCCCGCTGGACGCCTTCATTGCCGATCGCGTGGCGCAGGGCAAAAGTCTTGTCCTCACCGGAAATGCCGGAGACGGCAAGACGCATGCCTTGCTGCGCGCCGCGCGCGAACTGGAGGCTGCCGGGGCGATCTTCATTCCGGACGCGACAGCCGAAATGCGGCGCGGCGATCCCGAACCCATCCTGAAGCGCTGGCGGGAAGCGATTGCCGAGCGTCGACCTTTTTGCATCGCGATCAACGAATATCCTTTGTACCAGCTTCGCAAGGCAGCGCCGGATTTCGAACCATTGGCCGAGACATGGCGCCAGTCGCGCCATCGACTTGCCTATCGTGACGACGCGGCAAGTGCCGCAGGCGATATCATCGTCGTGGACCTCAGCCTTCGCAATCCGCTCTCGCCGGGCTTTGCGGACGCGATCCTCGACGCGATCCTTACCGATCCAGCGTTTGTGGAATTCGTCGATGCCCATCCTCATGATGTCGCGTCGGAAAATGCGATGCGGCTGCGCGACCCCCGCGTGCGGCGACGGTTGCGAGCGATTTTCGAGCGTTCGGTCGCGCTCGGCGCACGCGTCACGGTCCGCGAAATGTGGATCCTTGCCGCCCGCATGGTAATGGGCCGAGACGCGGGCCGCGATTTCAATCGTGCCGATTGGTATTTCGAAGCGCTCTTCGCCAGCCCGGTGTTTGCCGGCACAAGCTCGCTAGCCCGGGCGCTTGACCCCGCCGCCTGCAGCCATCCGCGGTGGGACAATTTGCTCGAAGGAGGGAAAAATGCCCTCGAAGACGGCTGGCGCTTCGGGCCGCCGCCGGTGCCCCCGCAGCCGCGTCTCGAGCCTGCAGTGTTCACCTGGCTGAAGCGCGCCTTTCATTTCGAACATGACGAAGGCGAAACCGCGCTTGAACTTGCCGACCCCGAAGCCGCCGAGTTCATGGCCTTGCTCGCCGGCGCCGCCTCGGGTCGCAACTCGGTGGGCACCATGATCGACGCCATCAATGCGGCTTATTGCCCGGTACGTTTTTCCGGGCGCGAAAATCATCTCTACCTCTGGTCGGGACACAGATTTCACGAGCAACCTTCCCGATCCTTCGTCGCCACCGAGCGTATCGCTGCGGAGGACCTCCGTCTCGAAATTCCGCGGCTTCCTGCCATATGCGACAGCGCATTCGATTTCGTGGGCGACCATATGATGCTCGCGGCCCCGGCACGCGGCGGGACAAGGCTTCGCATCGACTATCCCTGTTCCGCACGCTTCGCCGGCTCGGGCGCGGGTTGCCGCGCAAGCTGGTACCCGAGCGCGAAGTTCACCGGCTCGATGCCTTCCTCGAACAACTTGGCGGCAGCCGCGTCGCGACGGGCGACACCGTGTGGTCGGTGCATCTGGAACATATGCAAGTGCTTCAAATCGGGCTGGCGCCAGACCGCCGCTCCTACGAAATGGTGCGCACCAATGCCTGATATTTCTACTTTCTCGCGCGAAGATATCGCAGCTGGCCAGCGGCGCATCCACGGCGCCGCGCTCGGCTACCAACCGATGCGCATGAAGCCCGTTCATTTTGCAACGAGCCTGATTCTGGCGCTTCGCGGACGCTGTTACCGGCTCGAGCTTTTGAACAAGGCTTCGGTTCCGCGCGTAGCGCCCAAGCTTGGAGCGCGGGTTGCCGACGAATTTGTCGCGGAGGAACTTTATCCGCGCCTTATCGCCGAAGGCCGCATCAATGCCCAGGTCGATGAGCCGACCTTCAAACTGCTGCGCTCGCACCTCAACGCCGCGTTCAACAACGACGGCGGCGCGCTTGGTCCCGGATTCGCGCCATATAATCCCTTTGGCGTCGATTATTCGGCGCCCTCCTTCCGCTACATCGGCAATCTGTCGAAGAACCACGGCCATTCGGGAAGTTTTGTCACGCGCATCCTGAGGGCGACCGAGACGGGACAGCAAGTGCTCACCGACTGCCTTGCCGTCCTCGATCTCCCGCCGCCGCCGCTCGAGGCGCTCGGAAGCCCGCTTCTCGATGAAGAGGATCTGGAGTGGGCCGACGATTATGACAGCCTGTTCGGGGCGCTTTCAGATGCCGCTGCGGCTGACATCGCCGCGATCATGGCGCCGAGAACCGAAGCGATAGCCAAGCTGCTGGCCAATCTCTTGCGCATGCGCTCGGCCTATGCGCTTCGCTACATGATCATCGGCCTGTCGATCTGGCTGTTCAGCTATCTGATGCTCCGGCGCGAGGCAGAGCCGCTGCTGCTCGTCGATGCGATGGGCGGTCGGAACCGGCGCATCCGGACGCAAAGCCAGGCATCTTATGCGCGCGAACTCGACCGGTTCGCGAACAGTTATGACAAGTGGCGCGATGACGAGGGCGCTGCTGCCGACGACGAGGATTGGGAGACCTTCTCGAGCTCGCGCAAGGCGCGCAAGAATCTGGAAGATCATTTCCGCGACCTCGGGGTTCGTATCGGGATCGTCCAGCCGCGCGCGCCGTCCGCCAAGCGCAAGCATATCGAACTCCAGGCGGACACGCTGCGTGTGTTGGCGATGTCGATCCTCGGAGAGGATGAGGTGGTCACCGAGATAGAGTTTGCGGATCGGCTCCGGTCCTTATGGTGTCTGTGTCCGGGCTCTGCTCCCGCCGACGGCGAGCTGCTCCGCCGCAACGGTTTCGGTCCGCTCGATGCCGACGAAGATCTCGAACCCAACGCCCGCGCGTTTCGCGCATTGCTAATCCGGCTTGGTCTGGCGGTCTCGCCCTCCGACGGACTGACGCTATGCGCGCTGCGCGCCGACGAGGTCATTTGATGGACACGCCCGAAATTCTGGTCGCCGAAGCGCTCGCCGAGTGGATCGGCGCCGAGCTTCCACATCATAATGACTTTGCACGCGAGGGACTTCCGAGTTGCGATGCAGGCCATCTGCTCCGCCTGCTCCTCGCAAATCCGCGGATCGCAGCCGCCGGTTTCTCGATCGCGATCGTGGGGTTCACCGAGCGTTTTGCGGACATTGAGGAGCTGGCGTCCGAGCTTTCGGCTCACGCGATCACCGACGATCTTCATGTTGCGACCGACTGGCGCAACCACCGCGAAACCCATCCGCGGATCGTCGCCCTTGCGCGCGGCTATAATCCGAGCGTTCACGGGCTCGATTTCTTCGCCCGGACCTCTTCTTCCGAACTCGCCGCGCATCTCCTGCGCTGGGCGTCGCGGCAACCGCGCTACACGGCGACGCCGATGCATGCACAGCTGCTCGATGAACTGACGCGCGCGCGGTCGCTCCAAGGTTTGCGGTCGCTCGAAAATGTCGCGGCGTTCCTGGCTGCGTGGAACATGTGTCCCGATCCCGTCGATGCACCGCGGTTCGCGCTTCCCGAGTTGGGCCTCCTTCCGGATCCCGGACTGTTTGAGGCTCCGGATCTCGGCAAACGCCTCGCGCGAAACCTGGCAATCCGCACCATGGTGACGGTCCTCGCGCCGGGCGAAATACGTCAACGGCGCGAACGCGCGGCCCTTTACCGGTCACCAGAACGGCGAGCGGAAATGGACGCGGCGCTCGACCGTCTCGAGATCTTCCGCCAGGGCGAAGCGGACCATGGATTGACGCTTGAGCATGCCGAGTGGATCGTGAAACCACCCCGTGAGCTTCCGCAAATCGTCGAGGAGCTGACCGAGGCTGCCGGAGATGGCGACGCGGTCGACGACGACGCCCGGAGCATCGACCAAGGATTGCACGAACAGGAAGTCGATGCACTGCTGACCGGGCGCGATGAGGACCTCGATGCGATCGGTGAGGCCATCGATCGGGCATGGAGCGAATTCGACGAAGGCGACGACCGGATTTCGGGGACCGCCGAGACGACCAGCGGTCCCGTGAACTTCGATGTCGCCGTCAATGTGAAGGCGCTCGACTGGGCCCGCGCTTTCTGCTCGGGGAACCGCTTCGGCGGGTTGATCGAGACCGAAGTTCTCGATTTCAAGCAAGCGCTCGAGCGCTATCCCGAATGCGACCCGATCTTTCTCGAACTCGAAGATATCTGGCGGCACGACGGGCGGAAATTCTCGTTTGAACAGCTGCTCGATGGTTGGGACAGGGCGGTCGGTACCGAGGCGGGGAGACCGCTTGCGGCGATCTGGCGGGAATTTATCGGGCGGCGCATCGCGCTGGCGGAATATACGCGCCAATTGCTGGTTCATCCGCGCGAGTTTCTAGACACGCATGGCGAGGCCCGGGGGATCTGCGCCGACTATCTGGCGCTGGCATCCGAACTCTACGCCGCCGTCCAGTCGCGTTTTCCGGTCGTGTCGGATGAATCGCCAGAATGGGCGCAAGCAACGCTCGACGCGCTCCTGTCCATGGATCTTCTTCAGGTTCGCATCCGGCAGGGTACCGATTTCGTCAGCTCCAAAGCGGTCATGCTGCCTCTTCATCCGCTTCACCTATGGCGCTATTTCCGGATCGGCCAGATGTTGCGCGCATTTGCTCGCGATCGGGGTCTCGCGCCCGCCGATCGCGCGGCGCTCCTGTTCGAGCTGCAGCGCGTCGAGCAATTCCTCAGCGTTGTGCGCGCCGGACGAGCCCCCGCCAACCGCGGTCTCGATCAGGTGTTGCCGGTTGCCAACCATATCGAGGGACTTGGGCTCGCAACCTTCGAGAATCTGCGCAACGCCATCAGTAATGCGGATGGCGTGGAAACGCTGGCCCGGGCGGTCTCGCATTTCGCCCTTCTCTATCCGAACCATATCAGGCCGCTTCGCCTCGCACTGGTGAACCCGCCGGAGCCAACCCGCATCGTCGAGCGGATGGTCAGGCTTCTCGACGAGCACCCCGGCAATGACGGTATCGGTCGGATCGAGATCGACGTCTTCTGCACCGATGGCCATCGCGACCGCCTTGCCGCCGCTGCCTTGCTCGAAGGCGATGCGCAGGATCTCATCTATGAGAAGGTCGCCTCCGAGCGCCTCGAACTTCGCGTTGCGTCCACTCCCGGAGGCTCTCTGGCGGACCTGATCAACACGGGGCTCGGCAACCAGCGCTTCCATATTCTCGGGCTCTTCGATGAATCGTCGATCGCCATCCGCAAGCAGCGGATCGATACGATCCTGCGGATGAGCCCCTTCTGCGTTCGCAACGAAATCACGGTCGATGGCATTTTGGGCGGCATCTCGCTCCGCCCTCATCCCGGCGAACCGCCTTTCTCCGATTTCGTGCTGATGATCCAGGCGCGGCAGGGCGAACGTCTCGATTCCGCCATGTACGCCGCCGCCGACGCCGACGACCTGCGCGCGTTGACCGATCTGCTGGTGACCGGCGATGATCCCGCAGCGCGCTGGATCATGCTCGCCGATCGCGCGCTGCCCCGCGAAGCGGGCATGCAATCCGTCCGGCTGCTCGAAAGACCCGAAGGAAAGCGCCAGATCCTTCTTGCGGCGGGCGATTATGATCGCCTCGCCGACGCGATGGAAATTGCGTTCCAGCGCTGCAATCTTCCGGTCGGGCGGCGCGAACTCGCAGCGGTGCTGCGGCAAGGTGCGCATCTCGTCGGGGGGGGGCTTCTCGACCTTATCCGCAAGCAAACGGGCGACGCCGACAGCGCCAATGTCGTGGGCTTCGTTGGAATGCTGCTGGCGGCGCGCGATATCCGGCGCCGCGACCCGGACAGCCTTGTTGCATCGGTCGATAGCCGTGTCGCGCGTCTCTGGCTGCGCCTCGGGATCGAGCGCTCGCTCAACCGCTGCGATCTTCTGGCACTCAAGCGCACGCCGGAAGGCGTTTTCGTCTTCACCACGCTGGAGGTGAAGACGACCTTGGATGCCGCGCTTTCCGACGAAGAGCCGCGTGTCGAGGCTGCCGTCCGGCAGGTCGAATCGACGGCCCAGGTTATCCGCAGCGCGCTACGGCTCGACGAAGGCGACGTCTTTTCCGCCCCCCGTCTTGAGATGCTCAAGGAAGTTCTCGTGCGCGCGGCGGGCGTCCAGTGGCAGACCGAGGAAGCGGATGCCGAACACCGCCGCCGCTGGGGCCCGTGGCTCAAGGAATTGTTCGATAACGAGAGCCCGCCGCTTGTGCGCGTCGAATCCGAAGTAGTGCTGGTTAAGCTTCGGGCCAACCGCGAGCCCGTCCGCAAGCAGCTTCATGTCGACGGTATCGAGGCGGTCTTGTCCACGATCACCGAGCCTCTCGCGCGCCAGCTTCTCGGGATAGACGAAGAGCCAGCCGGGGATCCCGAATCCGACCGCAGACGACCGGCCGGCGAGGGCGGCGACGGCGGACTAGACGCGTCGCCGAGACCGAGCAGTGCGGACAAAAGCGCGGCGCGACCGGACGCGTCGGCGCCAGCCCCGGCACTGGCGCTCACCCATCCGCTCGATCCGCTCGCTACGGGCCGCGATGCCGGAAGGCGCAGCGATCCTCCCGAGAATGAGACGGTCCCGGATTCCGTAATCGGACCCGAGCCCGCGACGTCCGTACCGGCCGCTCCCCAAGCAGCGGCGAGGCCGGCGCAGACGAATGACGGCTGGCCGCCGCAGGTCAATGCGCTCGGAATGATCGGCCAAAATGAGGTCGCTCGCGAACTCGCGGACCTGGCCGCAAAATCGAAGGGCTGGAACGAGCGTTTTCCCGACAAGCTTCTCGTCGGTCCGGCGGGTGTCGGCAAGACGTCGCTTGCCTATGAGGTGTCGACCCAGTTCCTCGGTCTCACCCCCGTGCTATTCAATGGCGCCGATCTCCGGCGCCCCGAGATGATCGTCGAACGTCTCGTGAAAACGGGCAGCATCCCGCCCGACGCGCCGGGCAGTGCCGAGACTATCGTCGTCGATCCATGCGTCGTGTTCGTCGACGAAGTACATGCGATCGCTTCTTCGGTTGCCACCGCGTTGCTGAGCGCTCTTGACGAGCGTCGGACGACGACGGTCGACAATACGGTCTATAGTTTCGAAAAAGTGGTGTTTCTCCTCGCGACAACCGATCCGGGCAAACTCAGCGAGGCTTTTCTAAGTCGACCGACGCGGACGAGCCTTCGTCCCTATTCGCTTGAAGAGATAGCAGGCATCGTCTGGCTGCGCGCGCGGGGGATGCTTGACCAAGCCGATCTGTCTCACGACGCCTGCCTCGAGATCGCCGCGCGTATGCAGGCGAGCCCGCGCCCGAGCGTACAGATCCTGCAGACCCTCATTGCCAGCTTCTATACTAGGGCGCAGGCCGAAGGGGACGGGGCCACGCCGACACGGCGCGATGTGGCCGCCCGAATGAACGCTGTCGATGTTGGGCTCTGGTTTGCGGAGACGCTTCAAGTTGATGCCAACGGCCTTCGCCCGATCCATCTCGAACTGCTGGCGCTCCTGTCGCAGCGTGGAGCGGTTTCCGAGGAAGAAATAAAGCGCTCGCTATCGATCTCGAATCGCGGAGATTTCGTCGAAATCGTTGCCTATTTGTCGCGGCTTGGTCTGATCAAGGTCGGAGCTGGTGGACGGTCGCTTACACGCGAAGGGCGCCGTTACGTCGTGGAGGGCGACAAAATTAATCTTCGCGACTTAATCGCCGCACGAAACAGTTAGATTAGCCAGTCGGGCCTCAGATTGTTGCAGCTTCGCTCTCCGTTTGCCAAGGCTGGTAATGGCTTAACGAGGCGAAGTTCGCGCCGACGATATCGATGTTAGCTTCGATGAACGATCGTGCTGCGTCGCGTTCAGAGGCCCAGATGAATTCGACTGAAGAGGCGAGGGTCGCTCGATTTGCCCTTTCAACAAGCTCCGGAACCGAAATTTGGTTGAGAAACAGCTTGGCGCTTTCAGTCCGGGTGCCGAGGAGAATTCGGTCGGGACCGAGCGGAAGCTGAACTACGAGGTCTGGATCCTCAAGGCCCGTATCCCAGTGAAGCGGCATGTCCGCCAACAGCAGCTTCGGTGCTTCGGCGGAGAATTCGCGTGTGAACCAGAGAAGATTTTCAAAGTTACAGAGCACGCCGTCATGCGTGATCATGCGCGGCAACCAGCTTGTCAGGCTTCTCGCTTCGAGATTCCCGGGGAAATTTTGCTCAAACCACGCGGCCTCTGGGGTTTCGGCGATATCTAAGCTGCTGAGGTTCCTCTGCGCCGCGATCTTGCGACGGACATGGTTTAATGCGGTGGTTCGCAAAAAGCGAAGCATGTCGGGCTGCCGGACGCGAAGTGAACTTAGGAAGAAGAGCCACGCGATCTGCTGATCAACGTTGAGTGCTTGATGCGCTTCGATATGGCCGAGTGCGACAGCTGCATCATTGTCGATTTTTCCGAATAACTTTCGCTCGATGAGATCCTTTTGAATGCCGAAGATATTGGCGGCGATAGCATAGAGATCGTCGACAAAGCCTGTGCTCCTCGGCGCGCGCTCGGTGCAAATAATCCGTCCTTGTCGCCTCGAGAAAACTTGAAGCTTCCCGTTTTGGTTGGCCCATCGGCGAAGTAGGAACTGGGGCACATAATGATGCTTCATGCCCCGAATTCCAAATGTGGCACAGCAGCCCATTCTTTGCCAAAGTGTGGCGGTAGATACATGTCTTCGATCGGCCATGTTGGCACGTCGATCGAGAGCAATGCCGACTGTTCTGAAGTCAGAGCGTCCTTACCGAATTGTGCGACGAGAAGCACAGCGCAGGCTGCCACTGCAGAAAATGCATTCCCCAGCGATGCGCTCTCGAACTCGAGTTCGCGGTTATGTTTTACGCCATTATATGCAGCATACCATCCCAGCGACTTGGTCGGTTCTGCCCTGTTCCATCCGGCAAAAGGCTCAAGTCTGCCAATTTCAGGATAAGCGTGAAATCGGACCGCGAAGCTCGCCAGATTTAACGGTCCCGTCAGAGCCACATAGTGTGAGGTCGATTTCGCCTTGGCTTCGGTGACGCCGTTGGCTCGGAGGATGCCGCGCCAGTGCATCTCGCTTTCTGTTGCTGCCAAAATCAGAAGATTTCGGATTTCGTGCCCATAAGCGGCGGCACACGCCGGCGCCGGCTGCACTACACGGCAGATCGCACGCAGATCTGAAATGAGAGAGCTGAGCTGCTCCTGGGCGCCGATCAGATAGCGTTGCTCTGCGGCCAAATCGGGCAGCACTGGCCGTTCGTCGTCCGACATCGCGACCGGGCGAGCGATACGGCGATGGTATTGGCCCGGAGCTAATCGGATAGCAACGAATGGGCCCCGCTCATTAGCGTCTTCAAACCATGGCGTGGAATTTCTGAGGCACGCCCAGATTGTCTGCCCCGGTTTCGCTGTGTAATAGGTGCCGACGCCGCCTTCGGGATTACTGACGTAGGCGCGCGTCGCTGTACGGTCCGTGATGTGCCAGAGTTGACGCTTACTCCCGAACCCAACTTCGCGGACGAACCAGTTAGCCTCTTCTTCGACACCAGCGCTGACCATAGGTTGCTCCTTGAGGTCTGATCTCGCTAAATCGAGCCGTTCTAAAGTAATCGGCTCGCGATGCTACGCGATCCTAATTCTTCTGAAATCGACGCCTGTAAGCGGTCATGATAGTGTATCTGGTGCCGGTTGGGCGGAAAGGAAGATGTGATGTCGCGTAAGGAGACTTATTTCGAGATACTCTCGCTGATGGACAAGGCATTGGTTCGCGGGGCTAATCATTTCACCGCCGAGAACGTAGCGGCGCTCCGTGACTCGAAGTCACGATGGATCGAGATGGGCGGCACAAGCGATGAGATCGCCATCATCGATAAGTTTTTGGCAGCCGCCAGTATGGCCCGCGGCGCACCTGAAGAGCATGTCGCAAAGCTAACCGCCCGCACAATGGAGCTGAAAGGCGAGTGGCGGAACATTGGCGCGCCTGATTGACCTCGAATATGCCCAACAGATCGATCACTCACGACGCGAGAGATGGCCGTGTGCGGGACGAAAATTTATCCTCGTAGCCTGCTCAGGCAGGATTGAGCTTTCGACCGGGATCTAGTAAGGTTCGTATCTATTGAGGAGACACGTTCCGACCAATGATCTTTCCAGCGCACTAGCGCTGTTGTCTCAGCTGCAGGGCGCGCAGTCCGCAATGACTGACATGATCCCGCAACTTCATGAAGCTCGGACCCGCTGGGCTCGGACGCGATCCGCGGAAGACAGAGCGCATCTGGATCGGGTTGAGGCAGACGCACAAGCAAAGCGGGATATCTTCGATGATCTCTTGCTACGAACTCAGGCTGCGAGCGGAATTCCGGATGAGGTTTTCGACAAGCTATCGGAGCCCGAGATCGACGGAGATTCGATAAATAGGGTCAATCGCTCGCTGCTGACCGTTGAGCACATTGAACCCGACAACTCTATTGAAGAGGTGCTGCCGGACGCTCTGGAAGCATTGATACGGCGATTACCGAATGGTTGGCTTGACGAGGAAGAAGCTGACCGTTTCCGTTTACCGGTGCTGGACGACGGACGGCCTGTTTCGATCGTAAAAGGGATCCGTCCAGAGAGCGAAGCCCCTCAAGGGCATCGCCTTCGGCAGATGGTTCGTGCATCCTTGGACTTCCTCGCTGGCGACCCTCGCTACGACCATTTTGGCGGGGCGATGCTAGTGCCGCAGGCTGCAACACTTGGCAGGCGGCTCGCGAGTTTGGGGACCGTCACGAACGCCGCAGAGCGAATCGCCAATCTGTGGCGCAAGCCTTCGGAAGTCGATAACACGGTGTATGAGTTGCTCGTCGCAGGGGCACTCGCGGAGAAGGGTCGCGAACCCTCGTTTATCCCAGAGATGCAGGAGAAGACGCCGGACATCCGGTGCATGAATCCGTTTCCCCAAGTCGTTGAATGCAAGCGCCGACAGGCTTTGTCGGAATATGAACAACGTGAAGAACAGATCATGCGCGCGCTGTTTTCGCGGCTCGATGCCAAGGTGCGGGCATTGGGGATGTTTGGCGTTTTTGAGCTTTCACTCACCGTCGAGGCGGAGCTAGTCGACGTCGATGCAGTCGCCGACAAAGCGGCGCTGCAACGTTTCGCGCCTCGCCCAGATCATCCTGTAATCTATCCATGGGGCTCGATTGCATTTCGCGATATTCCAAGACGGATTGCACTTCCGCAGCCAACGAAGGCCTACAGCCCCGACATGCTTGAATATGCATTCGACTGGGAGAGCGACGTTCCAGACTGGGACGGCCTTGTCTGCAAGGTTCGATCTGCGGAAGGTGTATCGGTTGACGAAGTCCGGGACGGCGTCGCACTTGCGTGGCGAAATGATGCGGCTGCGGCAATCGTCAAACGGGCGAAGCCACCAACGAGTCTATTCGGCAAAGCGGCGAATCAGATACCGGGCGGCGAATTTGGTATCGTATATCTTGCGTATATGGAGGGGGCTCGGGAAGAAGTTGCGAACCGAAGGGTAGAGCAGGTGCTAGACCGCCTCCAAGACTGGGAGCATTCAGCGATGTTTCGCATTCCGCACGTCATCGTGAATCGGCTCTACCCTCGACCCCTTGGATGGGGGGGACCCGATCTTATTGAGAGCAGCATCCCCCTGCTAAGTGAGATTAGCGGCGGGGAACCTTGGTATCGTGAAGCGTTTCCTAGTCGAATATTCGTTCCGGGCAAAATGTAGACCAAGGGCGTTTTAAGCGTTGCTTGCGCCCTTCGTACAGGCAGCAAGTGTGAGCTTCAGTGTATGGCGGTTCGTGCGGTTCGTCTGGCGTGTCGGCGCCTAGGGTGCCACTTCGGCGATGTCATTGAAAATTGCGGCTGCGCTGGCGGAGCGGTTCGCGGCTGTCGGGGTTTCCGCCGTTGGTGGCGCCGTCGCCGCGCCCCGGCGCGACGGTAAAGCCGGTGCGCCCGATGCTTCGCAGCATCGCGTCATGATCGACGATGCGATCGGCGATGACATGGATGACCTCGCCTTCCTTCTGGAGGCGCCCGCGGATCGCGATCATCGAGGCGGCAATGACCTGCCGCCGGTAGATCTCGAACCGGTCGGGCCAAAGGATCGCATTGGCGACGCCGGTCTCGTCCTCGATCGTCACGAACAGGACGCCCTTGGCGCTGCCGGGGCGCTGGCGCACGAGAATGACGCCGGCGACCTCGATATTGCGGCCGTCACGGATATGCCGAAGATCATCGCAGCGCACGACCCCCATCTCTTCGAGATCGTCACGGAGGAAGGATATCGGGTGGGCGCGAAGGCTGAGCTGGGTCGCGCGATAATCCTCGACGACCTCGCGTCCTCGGTCATTGGGCAGAGGATCGTCGGTGGCTCGATGCCTTCGGGGCTGAACCCGGCCTCGCGTTCGTCGGCTGCCTGGAAGAGCGGGAGCGGCGCTTCGCCAAGGCCGCGCACCTTCCATAAACCTTGGCGGCGGGTCTCGGCGATCGCGTGAAAGGCGTCGGCTTCGGCGAGGCGCTCGATCGCGGCGCGCGGGACGCCGGCGCGGCGCCATACATCCTCGACCGCATCATAAGGGCTTTCGCCGCGCGCACCGACGATCGCGGCGCCATGGATATTGGCGAGGCCGCGGACCTGTCGGAAGCCGAGGCGGACTGCGAGATAATTGCCGCCGGTTGGTTCGAGCGTGCAATCCCAGTGGCTGTGATTGACGGATACGGGGCGTACTTCGACGCCGTGGTTGCGCGCGTCGCGCACGATCTGTGCGGGCGCGTAAAAGCCCATCGGCTGCGCGTTGAGCAGCGCGGCGCAGAACACATCGGGATGATGATGCTTCATCCAGCAACTGGCGTAGGCGATCTTGGCGAAGCTCGCGGCATGGCTCTCGGGAAAGCCATAGCTTCCGAAGCCCTCGATCTGCTTGAAGGTGCGCTCGGCGAAGTCCTTGGGGTAGCCGCGCTCGACCATCCCACCGACGAGCTTGTCGTAGAAGTGCGATACGCCGCCGGTGAGTTTGAACGTCGCCATCGCGCGGCGGAGCTGATCGGCCTCGGCGGGCGTGAATCCCGCGCCGACGATCGCGACCTTCATCGCCTGCTCCTGGAACAGCGGGACGCCCAAGGTCTTCTCGAGCACAGCGCGGAGCTCGGGCCTCGGATATTCGGGCTTCTCCTTACCTTCGCGGCGGCGGAGATAGGGATGGACCATATCGCCCTGGATCGGGCCGGGCCGGACGATCGCGACCTCGATCACGAGATCGTAGAAGCATTTGGGTTTGATGCGCGGCAGCATCGACATCTGCGCGCGGCTTTCGATCTGGAAGACCCCGAGCGTGTCTGCTTTCTGGATCATGCCGAACACATCGGGGTCGTCGTCCTGCAGGTCTGCCATGCCGACGCGGATGTCCTTGTGATCGGCGAGCAGGTTGAAGGCGCGGTTCATGCAGCCGAGCATGCCGAGCCCGAGCACGTCGACCTTCATGAACTTGAGGACGTCGATATCGTCCTTGTCCCATTCGATGATCTGGCGGTCTTCCATGCGCGCGGGTTCGATCGGGACGAGGTCGTCGAGCCGCTCCTCGGTGAGCACGAAACCGCCGGGATGCTGCGAGAGATGGCGCGGCGTTCCAATGAGTTGCCGGGCGAGGTCGAGGGTGAGTCTGAGCCGGTGGTCCTGTGCGTTGAGATTGAGCTTCTCGATTTCTGCGTCGCTGATTCCGTCGATCGACCAGCCCCAAACGAGGCCGGTGAGCATCTTGGTGAGATCGCGCGGCAGGCCGAGTGCCTTGCCGACCTCGGCGACCGCGCCGCGGGTGCGGTAGCGCGTGACCACCGCGGTCAGCGCGCTGCGGTGGCGGCCATAGGTCTCGTAGATCCACTGGATGATTTCTTCGCGCCGCTCATGCTCGAAGTCGACGTCGATGTCGGGCGGCTCTTTGCGCTCGCCCGACACAAAACGCTCGAATAGCAGTTCGTGGCGGATCGGGTCGATCGAGGTGATGCCGAGCATATAGCAGACGCAGCTGTTCGCCGCCGAGCCGCGTCCCTGGCAGAGGATGCCGCGCCGCCGGCTCTCGGCGACGATCGCGTTGACCGTCAGAAAATAGGGCGCATAGCCGAGCTCGCCGATGAGCCTCAGCTCATGATCGATCTGCTTGCGATAGGGTGGCGGCAGGCCGCCCGGGAACATCGTGGCCGCGCCTTCGGCTGTGAGCGCGGCGAGCGCTTCCTGCGCGGTGCGACCCTCCATCACCTGCTCATAGGGATATTGATATTTGATCTCGGCAAGGTCGAAGGTGCAGGCTGCGGCGATGTCGGCAGTCGCCTGGATCGCATCGGGGAAATGGACGAAGCGCCGCTCCATCTCGGCGGGGCTTTTGAGGCAGCGATCCATGAAGCGCTCGCGCTTGAAGCCGAGCGCGTCGACGGTCGTCTTCTCGCGGATCGCGGTGACGACGTCCTGCAGCGGGCGGCGTTCGGGGCTGTGATAGAGGATATCGCCGGTTGCGACGCTGCGCACTCCGGCCGCCTTGGCGAGATCGTCGAGCGCGCGGAGGCGTGCGGCGTCGCCCGGGCGGCGGCGGAAGGATAGGCCGAGATAGGCGTCGGCGCCGAAGACCTCGTGTAGCTCCGTGAGGTTGAGGCTGGCCGTTTCATCGGGCTCGCCCGGAAGCAGGATCGCGACTTGCCCCTCGGCATGGGCGGCGACATCGGGCCAGTCGAGCCAGCATTGGCCCTTGCCGCCGCGCCTCTTGCCCAGGCTGAGCAGGCGGGTGAGGCGCGACCAGGCGGCGCGATCCTTGGGATAGAGGAGCAATGCCCGCCCATCGCGCAGATCGAGGCGCGTGCCGGGGATGAGGCGAACGCCGGTCGCTTCCTGCCCGCTGAGGCCGCGCACCATGCCGGCGACGCTGCCGCGATCGGTGAGGCCGAGCACGCTGTGGCCCTGGAGCGCGGCGGCCGCGAACAGCTCCTCGGGCGTGACGCGCCGCGCAGAAAGGAGAAATGGCTCGTGACCTGCAGTTCGACATAGGTGCTGGCTCGATCCGTCATCAGCCGAACACGCCGTGCATATACCAGCTGAGATCGCCGGTATCGGCCTCGACGCCGTCGCCGCGCCGGAAGATCCAGAAGCGCTCGCCCGTGTCCGCCTCGACTTTGAAATAATCCCGCACTGCCCACATTTCGGTGCGGCGCAGCCACCATTCGCCATGGATGCGCTCGGGACCGTCGCCCGCTACGATGCGATAATCCTGCCGGCGCCATGTGAAACGGCGCGGCGGATGGTCGGGGAGCAGTGCGACGACGCCGCTGAGGCGCTCGGGGCGGACGAGCAGCCGCGCCGGGCGCTTCCAGCCCGGCCAGCCTTGCGGCGCCGCGAGCGGCGCCTGCGCGCGGACCGCGCGTTCGGGGACGTCGCTCTCGTGTCCGGTCAGCCGGAACAAGCCATGCTCGCCGACGCGGCCCGCGAGCTGGTCGACGAGCGGCGCGATGTCGGGGGCGTGGGCGTCCGCGATGAGGTCGCTTGTCAGGCTTTGCGCGCCGAGCGGCTCGACCTGCGGCGCGGCGAGGCGCATCGCCTCGATTCCGAGCCCCGGCTCGATTGTCTCGATGCGCATCGCGAACATGCGCTTCAGATGCTTCGCATCGCGCGTCGCGCGCGAGGTTCCGAGCGGCACGATCTGCTCGGCGGCGTCGACCCGGACGCAGACGAGCGCGGCGGCGCGGAGGCCGAGGCCGCGGCGGGCAAGGGTTTGCGTGAGTTCGTCGACGAGGTCGCCGATGACCAACGTGATAGCTTCGGGTGTGGCGATCGGCTCCATCAGGCGTCGTTCGGCTGTCGGGACTTCGAACGGCGCGACGGGAACGATCGGTTCGGGCGCGAGCCCGCGGGCCTGGTCGAGACGGGTGACCGTGCCGAGACCGAGACGGCGGGCGAGCGGGCCGCGCGGCATCGGGTAGAGATCGGCGATGCGTTCGATCCCGAACCGTGCCGCGGCGGTGAGCGCTTCCGCCGTCACACGAAGCGCCGCCAGCGGCAGCGCGGCGATTTCCTGGGTCTCGGTACCGGAATCGATGATCGTGATCGGGCGCCCCGCGAAGCGCGCGAGCGCATGCGCGGCGCCCGGCGTGCCCGCGACGGCGATCTGCGCCGTGACGCCGAGACGCTGCAGGAAGGCGACCAGCCGGCGGCAGAAGCGCGGCTCGCCCCCGAACAGGTGCGTCGTTCCGCTGAGATCGAGCCAGAGGCCATCGCGCCCGGCGACGGCCGCGGTCGGGGTCCAGTGGCGTACGGCGTGGAGCGCTAGCCGGTCGAGCCATGCCGCGTCGGCTTGCGGCTCGGCGTTGCCGACGTCGAGATCGGGGACGAGCGCGCGCGCGTGCGCCGCAGCCATGCCGGGCGCAAGGCCGAGTTCTTGTGCCAGCGGACAGGCTGCGGAGACGATATCGCGCTGGCCGTCGCGGGCGATGAGAATGCGCGGCCTTCGGTCCCACAGCGGCGGCAGCGCCGGTGGCGGCATGACCGCCGCGCCGCCCTCGTCGCCGCGTGCGGGCCGGAAGGGCGAGGGCGCGGTTTCGCTGCGGCGGCCCATCTCGCGCATGGTCGGGCGCTGGTGCGCCGGCAAATCCTCGACCGTGCCGTCACGCGCCCAGCGTGCGCCGGGCCGCCAGCCGCCGCCGCGCGGCACCGAGCAGGCGCCGGGGTCGTCGTCGATCGCGATCGGCAAGGAAGGCGCCGGAACGGCGCGGGCGCGATCAGGCGGCGTATCTGGCCGCTCTGTCCGGCGCAGCCGCTCTATCGGCAATTGCGGCAGGAAGAGCGAGGCGACCCTGGTCATCGCACGCCTCCACTTCGAGAGAAAAGGGCGGCCCGCCGCGCTGACGGACGAGCTCGACCGCCCAGCGGCCGCGCCCGACACCCGGCAGCCCGAGCGGCGCCGAAGGCGCCGAGCCGATGCGCCAGCGCGTCATCGCCAGCGACGGCTCGGCGAGCGGGCAGCGGTCCTGCCGCCGGAAGCGCCGGTAAAGCAGCATCGGGGTCCGGCCCTCGGATGCCGCGAGCTGGAGCCGCCGCGTCGAAGCCTGGTCGACACTCTTCGCCTCGGCAACGACGCAGGCAAGCGCGCCGTCGCGGAGCCCGTCTTCGGCAAGCGCGAGCACATCCCGGTCGTCGCGGCCCTGCGCGTAGAAGATCTTGTCCGGAGCGAGTCCCGCTTGCTCGAGGCCGGGCGCATAAAGATCGAAGCGGGTCAGCGTCCAGAGGACGTTGAGGCCCGGCGCGGCGGCGAACCGCGCGGCGATCCCGGCAGCGAAGAGCGTCGCGGCGGCATCGTCGCCCCAGCTCGGACTCGCGCCGGCGATCTCGTGCATGCCGGCGCCGTCGAGGCCGTGATCTGAAAGGCGATCATCCATAGCGGCGATCTCGAAGGGAAGGATCGGCCCACGCTCGGTGCGCACGCGCGCAACCGCGTCGCGAAGCGCGGCAAGCTCCTCGGCGGATGGCCGGGAGACGGGCAAGGGGAGGGCGAATGTCATAAGGCATCGACTCAAATGTTCGCTATATGTTCCATTGAGTCGGAGGCGGCGTCAAGGCGGTTGCGGCAGATGCCTGTGGATCATTCAGCGCGCCGACACCTTGGGCCTTGTAAAGCCGATGAAATCCATGCCCCTATCGACCGACCTCGCGCCCCAACTCCCCGTGGAAACGCTCGCTATTTATGCGGTCGGCGCGGCGCTGATTCTTATCATCCTGTTCAAGCTGCCCTATGTCGGCCGCGTGCTGCGAGGGCTCTTCTCGTTCGCGCTGCTCGCGTTCGGCATCTTTCTCGTGCTGCAGCAGGCGCCGTTCGATCCCAATCTCTCGCGCATCACATCGGGTCTCGGGCTCAATCGGCAGGAGGTTGTCGGCGACGAAGTGCGCATCCCGATGGCGCGCGATGGGCATTATTGGGTGGAGGTCAGAATCAACGGCACCGAGCGGCGAATGCTGGTCGACAGCGGTGCGACGGTCACTGCGCTGTCACCGGCGACCGCCGCCGCCGCTGGCGTCGAAGCCAATGCGACGCTCGTACCGCTCCTGATGAAGACCGCGAACGGCACGGTCCGTGCCGATGCCGGCACGGTCGATCAGCTCGACATCGGTGGTATCGAAGCGCGCGGTCTCAAGGTCGTGATCGCGCGCGGGCTTGGCGACACCGATGTGCTCGGCATGAACTTCCTGTCCGAACTTGCGGCCTGGCGCGTCGAGGGCCGCACCCTGATCCTGGTGCCGAAACCGGCAGGGCCGCGTCCTGCGGCATCGCCGGCCGTGCGACCATGAACGGCCCCACACGAATGACGGTCCGAGTGTCGGCGGGGCTAAACACATGAAATTGGATCAAGGTTTCTCGGTGACGCGAAAATAAATCGGGGCGTCGTGCGGCAACTTTCACCGGCCCACATCGGTTGATCGGTTATCAAATCAATGGAGGTCATGATGAGCGTTGAAAGCAAGATCAAGGAAGCCGCCGGCTATGTGAAGGAAGAGCTGTACGAGAATGGCGACAGCCCCGAAGCGAAGCGCAAGGCGCAGGAAGGCCGCGACCTTCGCAACGAAGGCCGGATCGAAGACGGCAAGGCGCCGAAGCCGGGCACTCCCGGCACCGAAAACTAATTCCCCCGCCGACCCTAAACGGCAGACTGGGCTCGCTTCGGCGGGCCCTTTTCTTTGCCGGCCGGAGCGACGGCGAGTTTTTGGGGCAGCCTATTCCTTATGGCGAAAATAACCCGCCACCGGGTCGCACGGTGACGGGCCGTCGGCTCCATGCAATATCATGGTTAAAATAGGCTAAGCGCAAGCCGCGCCATCATTGGCGTCGTGCCGCTGCCTCTCGGTCGCCTCATTTGCCCCTCAGTCGAGCGAGCGTCTTGTCATCGCGCACGCCCTTGAACCAGCGGTCGAGCGCGGCGGCGAAAATCGGCTTGTCACCCGCGGCTTCGAACAGGGTGAGCGACGAACGCAGCTTCAGCGCATCGACGTCGCCGAAGATTGTCACCGGGTCATGACCAACGACATCCTGCAGCGCCGCGACGCATTCGAGATAGCGGGCGCCGAGGATCGGATGCGCCAGATAGGCGCGCGCCTCTGCAAGGTCGGCTATGGCGTAGCGCTGCGCCATGGCGCTCCGCCCGAGGCCTGCCAGCTGCGGAAAGACGAACCACATCCAGTGGCTACGCTTGGTGCCGCGCCGGATTTCGTCGAGCGCGCGGGCATAGACCTGCTCCTGCGCGTCGACGAAGCGCTGGAGACTGTCGGTGTCGGTCATAGCGCAAGTGCTCCCTGCGCCGGCGGCTGGCCATGGACTTGCGTCGGAATGAGGCTGCCTTCGGGGAGCCAACCCAGGATGTCGCTTGCGGGGATGCGCGGGTCGAGCCAGTCGGCCCAGCGGTCGCGGGGCAGCGGGATGATCTGGCGGTGATGATAAGGCGCGATGTCGGGCCCGGCGTCCATTGTCAGCAGGCTGAAGGCTTCGCCGACATGGGCATCTCGCCAGATGCCCGCCATGCAGAACCAGCGATGGTCCTTCAGCGTAAACAGCCATTTGTCGAGCCGCTTCTGCGCCTTGTCGGTCGGGTCGGTGAACTCGTAGAAGCCGTCGCAGAGGACGAGGCAGCGCTGGCTGCCGAGGTCGCGGCCTTCCGAGCGGACGTTGTAGACCGGCTTGCCGCCTTGGCCGGGCCAGCTCCAGCGCCGGTTGACCAGTTCGCCGATCGCGTCGCCGTCGCTCGCCTTCACGATCGGCGCCATATCGGTGATGCGGACGTCTTCGCGCGCGGGCACGTTCGGGCTCCCCTCGGGCATCTTGATCTTGATCTGGAGGTCTTCGAAATCCTCGGCGATCGAGGCGATATCGGCTTCCAGCCTATAGTCATTGCACATGTGTGCGCATTCCCTGTCGCTCTTGGCCGCCCTTGCGACTCAATCTCGTTCCCATTATGTTCCACATATGAGCGCGGCGCCAACCCCTTTCGACCCCGAGTCCCCGGACGGCCGCCGTGCGCTCATAAGACGCAATCCCGACGATGAAAGCGAGATCGAAATGGTCGAGGCGGTGTGGGGCTCGGACCCGCGCTTCTCGGACGGCATCAACTATCGTTTCGTGCGCTCGGAAGGCCGTGCCTTTCCGAAGCGCCGCTGCCTGATCCCCGCCTCGGAATTCCGGATGGGGACAGGCGATCATCGCTACCGGGTGACGCTCGACAGCGGCAATTTCTTCTACCTCGCCTCGATCTGGGATCCGCCGCTCGCCGACTGGCCGCTCTCCTATCGCATCCTCACCATCCCGGCGGGTGCCGACGTCATCCCGCACCAGTCGCGCCATGGCGTCATCGTCCAGCGCCGCGATGTGATGGGCTGGCTCGACGGCAGCATTCCGAACGAGGTGCTGTTCGCGGAACCGCCGCGCCACAGTTTCTTCGTTGAACCATTGCGCGCGCAGACCGTGTTCGCGCTATGAGGTCCGGCGTAGCGTGGGCCGCGGCACCGCTCGGCGATCTGTTCGGTTCGCCGCCGCTGCCAGGGCTGCACTACGCCGACGAGATCATCGATGTCGCCGAGGAAGCCGTGCTGATCGAGCGGATCGGCGCCGCCGGGCTGACCCCGTTCCAGTTCCAGCAATGGGAAGGCAAAAGGCTCACCCGCTCGTTTGGCTGGACCTATGATTTTCAGACCGGTCGCTTCGCACCTTCCGAACCGATACCCGAGTGGCTGGAGCCGGTGCGCGACCGCGCCGCGATTTTCGCGGGCGTCGCGCCTGGCGATCTCGTGCAGGCACTCGTCATCGAATATGGCGTCGGCGCGGGATCGGCTGGCACAAGGACCGCCCCGTCTTCGAGCATGTCGTGGGTATTTCGCTGGGAGCCGAAGCGGCGATGCGCTTTCGGCGGCGGGCGGGTCCGCGCTTCGAGAGGATGGCGGTGCCGCTCGCGCCGCGGTCGGTCTATCATCTGGACGGCGAGGTGCGGACCGATTGGGAGCACAGCATTGCCGACATGCCTGCGCCGCGCTGGTCGGTGACGTTCCGGAGCCTGCGCCAGCGGCCGTAGTTCAGGGCGCTTTTCGCCATAAGGTCATATGCCGAAACAAAAATATCGTGGTGGCTGGAACCGGATAGGGGGCATCCGGGTATTCCCGGCGAGCTTCAAAACGATAATGGTTTGAGTGCTTTCCACCGGGCCGCGCTCTCGCGCGGTCCGGACTATCTTCGATGCTATTTGTGGCTCAATTTGCCGTCGTCAGGCGTCGGCGTCGACCGGCGCGAGCGCTTTGATGATCGCGTCGCAGAAGGCCGGAAGATCGTCGGGGCAGCGGCTTGTGATGATGTTGCCGTCGACGACGACTTCCTCGTCGACCACTTCGGCGCCGGCATTGGCGACATCGGTGCGGATCGACTTGTAGCTCGTCATTTTTCTGCCCTTGGCGAGGCCCGCTTCGACCAGCAGCCAGGGCGCATGACAGATCGCGGCGACGGGTTTGCCGGCGTCGGCGAACGACTTGATCAGCGCGATCGCCTTCTCATCCACGCGCAGCAGGTCGGGATTGATCTGCCCGCCGGGCAGGACAAGCGCGTCATAATCTTCCACCTTGGCATCGGCGATCAGCAGATCGACTTCGATGTCGTCGCCCCAATCATCTTCGTCCCATCCGGTGATGTCGCCGGTCTTGAGCGAGGCGATGTCGATCTCGGCGCCGCGTCCTGAAGGCGTTCGAGGGGAACTTCGAGTTCGGACTGCTCGAAGCCGTTGGTCGCCATGATGAGGATGCGGCGGGTGTCGAGGGGATTGGCCATCTGAAAATCTCCTATATGTGCTTCGACAATGCGCGGCGCGCGAGATGTTGCGCCGCCCGCGACGGGTCAATGCATTCCTCAATCCTCCCAGGCGATATTGAGGATGCCCGCGGCGAGCGCCGATTTGTCGTGCGGGAAGAAGCGCCCATAATGTTTGGCGACGATCTCGGGGCTGTCCTGGATCGCATAGCCCGCCTGTTCATAGGAACCGGTCTTCTTGAGTACATGGGTCGCGAGAACGTCGCGGACATTATGCGGGCCGTGCGGCAGCAGACCCTTGATCGCGCCGCGGCCGGTGTAGGGATTGTAGATACCGTAGCGCTGGATCGCGAGGCGCCATGCTTCGTAGAAGCTGAGCTGGTCGTAGGCGGCATTGGCGGTCGTCCGCTTCGCCGATTTGACGAAGAAGGTGCCGGGGTCTTCGGCGCCGCCAAGCAGCAGCGCCCTGTCGCATTTAATGTAGAGGTCTATGAACTCGTAGAGTCGCCCGAGATCAGGGAGCAGCAGGCGATAGGGCCGCTTGCTGAAGAAGGAGGAGGTCGCATTCTTGAAGGCGACCGCGGGGACCAGCACTTCCCAGCCGTCACTCTTGTCGTTCCAGCGCAGCTCGCCGCATTTGAGCGTCTCGAGCTGGCGCTCGCCCATGGGCTGCTGGCCGCGTGGGACGAAACGGAGCTGGCGGAGGTTCTTCTGGCGCAGCCCGAGATGCAGCCCGAAGCGCAGCATCAGAAAGGCGCGGACGCTTTCGGCCGCCGCCTTGGGCTGCCGCTTCGCATTCGGCATACGCGCCAATATCTCTTCGGTGATCTTGCGATATTCGCCGACCGGGCTGTCGGCTTCGAGGATCGGCAGGATCGGCTCGAAGGGATCGCGGTGGACGCGCGCGACACTCTGCACATCCTTCTTCCGCCCCGCCGTATAGATGTGGCACCGCGTGCAGAGCGCGTCCCAGTCGCTCGCCGCATCGACGATGTCCGCTTCCGAGATCAGGCCTTCGATCGGGCGCAGCGTGGCGGCGAGATGCGGGTTCTGCCGAAAATATCCCGTGTCGGGGCGCGCCATCGCCATCGCGAAGTCGAGCATGTTGATTTCCCAGCTCGTGTAGAAGCCGCGCCGCGCCTCGCGCCAACCAAGATACCAATCCCATACCGCGGGAAAGAGCAGCATCGCGAAGGACAGGCTGTCGCGCGGGATCGCGCGGCCCTCCACGGGACCATCGGCTTTGGCGGTCAGCGCTCCGAACATGAGTCCCAGATGTTCGAGCTTCTGCGCCGCGGTCTCGGAGCCCCAGCGACCGTTGCGGAGCAGATGCGGCGGCGGCAGTGTCGCGGTCTTGAAGCGGATGAAGGCGGCGACATCGCGCTGGAGATCGGCGGGCGCATCGCGGTCGGACGGCTCGGAGGTTGCGGGCGATCGGCCGACGCCGCGTTCGATGCGCGCCGATTTGCGGATACCCGCCTCGGGAAAGCGGAGCGCGAAGCGATGCTTGCCGCTCTCGCGCTGGAACGCGCGATAGTCGGTCGAGCCCGCGATGATGACGCTGCGCACCCAGGCGAGAATTTCTTCGCGCTCGCGTTTCGGGCGCCTGCGGAAATCGGCCGGGAGATGCCAGGCGATGCGGCGTTGCTCGGCGGGCGAGATTCCCGGAATCCGGCTACCGCGCGGCGCGCGCGCGTTGGCGGCGAGCTTCGCCCGGAAATAGCCGGGCGGGAGCTGGTAGCGCCGCTCGATCCGGCCGAGGAGCGCGAAGCTCTCGACGCTTTCGGGCGCGCTCCGCTCATTCGTCCATTTGCGGATCGTCTTCTGGCACGTCCCTGCATCGGGGAGTGTGACCGCCTTCAGCAGATGCTCGGGGCTGTCGCCGTGCCGCCGCATGTGGAGGGCGAGGGCCTCGGCGAAGCCGGGCGGATCGATCCACGGACCGTGCACCGCCTGCGGGAATTCGACGATCGGCTTGGGCTTGGGGCCGCGCTTCTTCTTTGGCGCCGGTTCGGGCGCGGGCGGAAGGGCCTGGACAGCGCCGTCGATGTCGCCGTCGGCGCCGATGAATTTATACATGGAGAGAGGATTTCCTTGTGGTCACGGGCAGGAGCGGCGCGGACCCGATGCCCGCGGCTGCTTCGCCTTGATGATTTTGCTGGTGCGGGCCGGACGCGGCGCGCGCGGCGCCGGGCCGGTTCCGAGATTCTTGCGCGACGATGCTTGTCTTCGCGCCGCCGCGCTGTTAATGGCGCGCCTCGTTGCCGCTTTAGCTCAGTTGGTAGAGCACATCATTCGT